>NZ_ALNM01000038.1:0-11627 GCF_000292955.1 Selenomonas sp. CM52 | reverse complement strand
CCGCCGCAGGAAGCGCCATCCATCCGCTCTTCATCGGGCTGATCGTCAGTGCGGCACTCATCCTGCCGGGAATTCGTAAGCTTTAAGGACATACACGGAGGAATCTTTCATGACAAATACAGCCATACCCGCAGCGGCAGAAGAACTGCTCGGTTTCATCCAGTGCTCGACCTCCCCTTTTCATGTCGTAGAGGAGAGCGCCAAGAGACTTCTTCGTGCGGGCTTTCAAGAACTCAAGCCTGCGGACTCGTGGCGTCTTGCCGCCGGCGGACGCTACTTCCTGCGCGTCTACGGCTCGACGCTCCTCGCCTTCGTCGTCGGCGAGAAGCCGCTCAAGAGCCACGGCACGCCTCTTCTTATGGCGGCGGCGCACACGGACTTCCCGTGCTTTCGCCTGAAGCCCGAGGCAGGCATGACACGCGACGGCTGCGGCACGCTCAACGTCGAAACGTACGGCGGACTCATCCTGCGCACCTGGCTCGACCGGCCGCTTTCGCTCGCGGGCAAGATCGTGCTGCGCGGCAAGGACGCCTTTCATCCCGAGGTGCGGCTCGTCGACTTTCAAAAGCCGCTCATGACGATCCCGAGCCTCGCCATCCACATGGATCGTGACGTCAACAAAGACGGCGCGCTGAACGCGCAAAAAGACATGCTGCCACTCGCCGCTCTCGTCGGTAGGGACGCAGAAGAGGACTTCTTCCTCGCCTGGCTCGCCGAAGCCTGCGAAACAGAGCGGGACGCCATCCTCTCCTACGATCTCGGCGCTTACCCTTGCGAGACGGGCTGCACCTTCGGACTTCGCGACGAATTCATCTCCTCGCCGAGGCTCGACAACCTCACCTCCGTGCTCGCCTGCCTCAAGGGCATCGAAGAAGCGCATCCCGCACAGGGCATCCGCCTCATCGCGCTCTTCGACAACGAGGAGGTCGGCAGCCGCACGAAGCAGGGCGCCGGCTCCGCCGTGCTCGGCGATGTGCTGCGCCGCATCTATCAAGAGCTTTCGGGCGAAAGCGACGCCGTCTGCCGTGCGCTCGCCGACGGCTTTTTGCTCTCCGTCGACGTTGCGCACGCCGTCCATCCTTCGCACGCGGCGAAAAGCGATCCCGTCGTGCGTCCCGCGCTCGCAGCAGGCGTCGTCCTCAAGCAGGCGGCGTCACAGAGCTACGCGGGAGATGCCGAAGCCTCCGCCATCGTGCGCGCGCTTGCCGAAGAGCATGAGATTCCCTGGCAGAGGTTCGTGAACCGCGCCGACAGCCGCGGCGGCTCGACGCTCGGCGCCATCGCCTCCTCCTTCGTCCCCGTACGCACGATGGACATCGGAGCGCCCATTCTCGCCATGCACTCGGCGCGTGAGACGATGGGCGCCGCCGACCAAGAATCGCTTGAGCGACTTCTCAAAGCGTTTCTCGCTTGAAGAAGCAAATGCCATCCTGCGCGAAACCGCAGGCACGAAATACGCCCCCGAAAGCCATCCTCGGCTCTCGGGGGCGTATTTCGTCGCGGTCTTGTACCATGTTCAGATGCCAAGCCCGCGTTCCAAATACTTGCGCTGCAGCAGGAAGATACATCGCACGAGCTGGTTCTGCTGCCTCTTGTCAAGATATGCCGCGAAGTGTGCGCCGATGTGATAAACAGGCGTCGCAAGCGCCGTGCGGTCGAGCGAGCGCATGACGATGGCCGTCGTCTTCAGCTCGCCGACGGCGGGCAGATCCGGTATGGCGATCTCGATTTCCATGCCGTCTTCCAGCGGCTCTTTCCACACGAAAGAAACGCCGTTGCCGCTGATGTCGACGAGCGTCGTGTCCTTCGCCTTGTTCTTGCCGCCGTAGAGATTCGACAAGGTCACCTGCATGGGAAGCGGCACGGGCACGCGCACGAAATCGCGCTTCTGCTGGCGCTCGACCTCCGCCGGAAGTTCCATGTACCAGATATGATCGGGCAGGGGACTGCTCGCGCAAAACACCGAAGAAAAGCGATAGGTGCACTTCTCGCTCGGCATGGCACAGTGAAAACGTGCGCCGGACTCAGGGCCGTGCGCATATTCGGCATCCGTCAGGCGCATCTCGACGATCAGACGGTCTGCCGTCATCTCCTTGAGAATTCCTATACGCGTCTTCTTTCCGCCCTCCTGCAAAAAATAGATCTTCTCCTCCGGCGCGAGCACTTCTTCAGGCGCAAAACATTCTGCCGCCATACTCTCCGTCGTCATATCTCCTCTTCTTCCTGTCATCACTTCCGCAAACTCACTTCATCGACAAGGCTTCCGTCGGGCAGAAAGCACGAAAAGTGCAGACGCTCTGCCGACGCCTCCAATGTCATATAATTGCCGCGCTCAGGCTGGGCGAGCACCTTCTTGTCGAAACGCGCATTCACAGGCACATCGTAGTAGCAGTTGCCGCAGTTTCCCGTATCGATATAGAAAGGCCCTTCCTTGCTCGGCGCAAAATTCACGATAGACCCTAGCCGCCGATACGTATGCTGATGCGCCGTCAAAACGACATCGGGACGCAGTTCATCGAAGAGCGGCATGAGTAGACGCCCCGTCGCACTGATGTCACCCGTGACGGGATCGCTCAAATCGGGGTAGTCGTACTCGATGACGTCCTTGTGCATCAAGACGATCTTCCACTTCTTGCGGCTCGCCGCCATGTCGCGGCGCAGCCAAGCCATCTGCTCCTCCAGGAGTCCCGCACGCAATGCCTCAACTTCCTCCCACTGCGTGTTGAGCGCGGCGAAGTGGCACGGCCCGTAATCGAAGGAATAGTACCAATGCGAGAAGCGCAGACTGCCGTTGCCGGGCACGGGAAAGTAGCCGAGCCAAGCCAAGGGCAGGCGACATTGCCAGTCGAGATCATACGCTTCATGATTGCCCATCAGCGGAGCGCACGGCAGGCGGCTCATGAGTCCCGCCGCCCCCTCGAACCACTGCCGCCACTGGTAGGCGGCCTCCCCATTGTCGACGAGATCACCCATCATGATAAAGAAGTCCGCGTCCGGGTGCTGCGCCGCCGCACTTTCCGCCGCCTTCTTCCATGTGCGATATCCGTCCGAGCACTGCGAATCGGGAAAGATCAGCGCCTTGAATGCGCCGTCCCCCGCCGTTCGCAGGGAAAACCAAGGCGACGATGTATCGCCCGTGCGCAGGCGGTACTCATACGAAGCGCCCGGCGAAAGCCCTGTCAGAAGCACCTCGTGAGAGAACAGCCGCTCGCCGCCGTCATCGAGAAGTTTCTCGCTCACCGCGAAAGAAGAAAACCCTGCTGCACCCACAAGCCGCAGATCAACGACAGCCTGCGCCTCACTCACCGTGGACTCCCATGCAATCATGCGCGAGGTTCGACTGTCCTCGGTGACGATCTGGCGCACGAAGAACGCTTCCAGCCCCTCAGCGGCAAAGGCCCTGCGCCAGCGCGCGGGGAACAGACTGCCGATTCCCAGCGAGAACAGCGTCCGCAGCGATACTTTCAAAAACCCGCGGCGCGACAGCGCCGGTAAAGAGGCAGACAGCATGGCGAAACCTCCTTGCCGCATTTTCATGACTCATGCAAAACACCGTTTTCCAAATGCAGCGAACGCTGACAGAACCATTGTACCACAGCCGCATCATGAGAAACAAGCAGACAGGCAATTCTCTGTTTTTCTCGCAAATCGCGTAAGAGATGCAAGATCTGCGCCTGCACGGAAATATCAAGCATCGAAGTCGGCTCATCGAGAATCAGAAGGGACGGTTTTAGCAAGAGCGCTCTGCTGATGCTAAAGCGCTGCATCTCCCCGCCGGAAAGTTCGTGCGGATAGCGCCGCAAGAGCTTTTCGTTCAAGCCTACGCGCGCCAGCTGCTCCGCTATACACTCCCTCCATATCGCGCGAGGCGCCACACCCTGAACCTGCAGCGCCTCACGCAAGCTCTTTTCCAACGTGCATCGCGGATCGAAGAACGTACCCGGCGTCTGCGATATAAACTGCACCGAGCGCCGAAAATCGCGCAGCTCATTTCGTGCCAGAGAAAAAACATCCTTCCCTCGCCATCGCACCTCACCGCCGTCGGGAATCTCCAATCCAAGCAGCAGACGCACAAGCGTACTCTTGCCCGAGCCGCTCTTGCCCATGAGGCCGACCGCCTCACCTTCATGCAGCGTCAAGGAAGCTTCGTGCAGAATACGGAAGCGCCCGCCCTTCGCCCGATCCTTATAATGCTTCGTCAGCCTATACGCTTCCAGCATAGAGAAAACACCTCACCTTCCCCGCCCCCGCTGCATAAAGGGATGGCCGCTCCCTGCGACAACGAACATCTGCATGCGTACAGCGCGGGGCGAATCGACAACCTGAGCCGGCATCATCCGATATTTCCGCCTGTAGCGGCAGAGCTTCAAAGCCATTTTCCGGCAAAGCCCGCAACAGCGCCTGCGTATACGGATGATGTGCCGCAAATTCCGGCGCAACAGGAAGAAGTTCCACGATCTCCCCCTCGTACATGACAATAAGACGATCGCATATACTGTGTGCCAAAGCAATATCGTGCGTAATGACGAGAAGCGTGCAGCGCGTCCGCTCCGCCATACGTGCGAGGCTTCTGCCAACTGCCTCGCGCACGTCTTCATCGAGTCCCTTCGTCGGCTCATCTGCCAAAATCCATGCGGGACAGCATGCCGCCGCCATAGCGCAGAGGACGCGCTGCAGCATGCCGCCCGAAAGTTCATGCGGATACGACCGGAGCACGCGCTCCGGCTCTGCTAATTCAAAGGAACGAAGAAGTTCTGCCGCTTTCTCTTGCGTAAGCGGCTTCATGCCCGCTCCGCAGCGCACATCCCGCAGATGTCCGTCGATTGTCCGCAAAGGCGACAGCGCCTCTTGCGGCAGCTGCGGCACCAGCCCCCAGACATTGCCCCACAAAGATGTTTTTTCGCTCTGTGTCAATGCGAATACGTCTTTTCCATCGAACTGCACCTTGCCGCGAATCTCTGCACTTTCCGGCAGCAGTCCGAAGAGCGCCTCGCCGAATACGGATTTGCCGCTGCCGCTCTCGCCGATGATGCCCGTCACACCTCCTTGCGTCAGATGAATACTCATATCATGCAGCACGGGAACCCTTTCTCCGCGCACGTGAAAAGACACGGAGAGTTCCTGCACCTCGAATCCCTTTCCCTCTTTTTTCATCTTCTCACCTCATCCCAACGCACATCCAATCGGTTGCGCAGCTCGCTCGCCAAGATATTGATGGATGCGACCAAGAGCAGGATGCACGCACCAGGAATCAAGACGAGATGTGGAGCACTGCGATAGTAGAGCATCGCATCGCTGACCATCACGCTCCAATCGGGAACAGGCGGCTGCACGCCGAGACCAAGGAAACTCAGTCCCGCAATCGCCAGAATACCTCGTCCCAAGCGCAGCGCTGCGAGCACGAGCAAACTGCTGAAGAGGTTCGGCACGATATGCAGCAAGAGAATCCGCGCATCGCTGCAGCCCAAGACGCGCAGACCTTCCACGAAAGCCATCTGCCGCAGCCGCAGGACTTCCAAGCGAACGATGCGGGAAAATCCCGCCCAAGAAGTCACGACGAGAGCGGCCAGAAGACCGTCCAGGCCTGGCCCCCAAAAGCCCGCTACAGCGACCATGAAGCAGGCGCTGGGAATACCTTGAAAGATATTTGCTGCTGCCGTGAGGAACGCATCGACAACACCTCCATAATATCCCGCCAAGAGTCCTGCCAATGTCCCAAGCAAAAGCGCCACTGCGGTAGACAAAAGTGCAAGAAGAATCGTATAGCGACTGCCGAAGAGAAGTCGGCTCAGCATATCGCGCCCCAAGGCGTCCGTTCCGAGCCAATGCAAGGCATTCGGCAATTCCATGCGATGTGCCATATCGGGCTGAAAGGGATTGTACGGCGCGAGCCATGCAGCGAAGATACCAGAAAGCACGATCGAGAGTACGATGAGCGCCGCGATCAGTGTCAAAAGCGAAGGTCGGCGCATCATGACGACCTCCCAAACCGCGTGCGTGGATCAAGATAATACGCCAGAAGATCGACACCCAGCGATACAAAGACAAAAATCGTCCCCGTCAAGAATACATAGCCTTGCAGAAGCGGATAATCACGAAAGCGTATGGCTTCCATCGCCAAGGAACCAATCCCCGGCAAAGCAAAAACGGATTCGACGATGACAGAACCGCCAAGCACCGACCCAAAATAATTTCCTAAAAGAGCGAGCACGGGCAAAAGCGCATTGGGCAGCGCATAAGTGACGAGGACGCGCCAAGAGGAAAGCCCGCGCGCCGCCGCCACTTTGCAGTAAAGCGCACCGAGTTCCTCGTGCAGACGGCTCGAAAGAAGCTGCGACGTCATCGCCAAAGTCACGAGGGAAAGCGCCATCGACGGTAAAATGTATCCCTCGATCTTTTCTATGCCGCTCGTCGGCAAAATTCCCCACGTTTCTCCAACAATTAGGATTAAGGCGATGGCGAGCAAAAAACTCGGCGTCGAAAGCAAAAGATGGATCAACGCAGACAACACATGACCCAGCAAGCTTCCATGGAAAAACACGACGAGGATGCCGAGAGCAACGCCGCCAGCGCCCGCCCATGCAAGCGCACAAAAAGCGAGCGTCACCGTCACGGGCAAACGCCTTTCGATTTCCTGCCAAACACTGTTTCCCGTGTGCCAAGCCGTGCCGGCATCACCCTGCACGATATGGGACAGCCACATTCCGTACTGCACATACCACGCTTCGTCAAGCCCCATTTTCTCGCGCATCGCCGCAATCTCCTCTGCCGATGCCGCCGACGTGCCCGTCTGATCGAGCATAAGCTCAGCCGGATCGCCCGGTGCGAGGAAGCTCAGTCCGAAAGTCAGAAGACTGATGCCGAACAAGACGGGAAGCACGGACAATATGCGCCGCATAACAAAAGATTCCATTCGTTCACTTCCTCTCCACTTTTGATAACGTGATGCCATAGACCAAAGCCTTGTATCCCGTAATCTCCTTATTATAAGCGACGATGTTCTCATCGTAATAGAGCGGCACGACGGGCAGATCCTCTGCAGAAATTTCCTGCAGGCGCAGGAATATCCTCGCGCGTTCGGCTTCATCGGTCAGCGTCTTGAGCTGCGCCATCAGCGATTCAACCTCCTCGCTTCGATAGCCAAGACACGCTGCCTTGCTGCGCGCACCATCGGGCAATAAAAACGCATTGAATATGAACTGCGGATCGCCATTCGGCAGACCCTGCTGGGAACGCGCGATCTCATAGCGGCCGTGCCTGAGTTCCGCCGTCATCGTCGAATATTCTAGGGGCACGATATGCACGTCGAGACCAATCTCAGAAAGCCAATACGCGATGAGTTCCGCTTCTCCCTTCTGCATTGGATCGGCGCCGTTGAGCAGGTAGCGCACGCTGCAGCGTTTCCCCTGCAGCACCTCGTCCGCCAGGCGCTTCGCCTCAGCCAGATCGTATGGCACAGGAAGTTCACGATAAAAGGGGCTGGCGTTGCTCAGAAGATTCGTCGTCGGCACGGCATAACCCAGAAAAAGTGCATTCACCAATGTTTTGCGATCCAGAGCGAGGCTCAGCGCCCGGCGCATCCTCACGTCGTCAAATGGCGGTTTCGTGCCATTCACGAGGAGCATCTGAACTAGGGAAGAGCGGCTGACTGAAAGCGTGAAGCGCCCGTCCTTCTTGAGTTCTTCCGCCAAGGACGGCGGCATCGCCTTCAAATCGAGCACACCCGCGATCTCACCCGTCTTTAACGCAGAAAAACGCACGTCGGCACTCGGTATATTGCGCACGATGATTTTCTCCGCACGGGCTTTTTCCCCATAGTAATCTTCATTGCGTACAAGAATGACATACTCGCCCAGCTTGTTTTCTGCAATTTTGAACGGCCCTGTGCCGATCGCCTCGCGCGAGAAGTTTCCATCTTCAGCCAGGCACGATGGCGCGTACATCGCACTGCCGAAATTCATCATATTGTATAGTTGATTGACATTCGGCTCGGAAAAGGTAAATTCCACCGTATAATCATCGAGTTTGTCTGCCCGTACGAAATGAGGATAAAAATTGCGGATGTTCAGCATGTAGAAACCCGAAGGCTTCACGCCCTTTTCCAGTCGCTCCATATTCTTGAGCACGACATCTGCCGTGAATTCCGTTCCATCGTGGAAACGCACGCCGCGGCGCAGATGAAAGCACCATCTGCGCCCTCCATCGAGCATCTCCCAGCTCTGTGCAAGGCAAGGAGCAGGTCTGCCCGTCTCTTCATCGTTTGTCACGAGCGGCTCCCATACCTCCAGAATCTTGCTGCAATAGTAGCCGTCATGCTCTCCCGGAGCCAAGTGTCGATACGCCGCCAGAACGATGGCATCCTCTCCGCGCGGTCTCTTCTCTTTCGGTGCATCCGCCTTGGCACAGCCTGCCAGAAGCAACGTCCCAAGCAACAGAAGCGCCAAGAGCCATGTGCCATTTTTCCTCCACCTCATGCTTTCCTCCTATAATCAAGGCGGAAGCCTCGCAGCTCCCGCCCTCACTTATGCTCTTATCTTTAGAAACAACGCTTCTTAAAAATCTACGCTCATCGACAGCGCCAAGGTGCGGGGCGTCGACATGTAGAGATTGTCGCCGCGCGCAATCATCCAGTACGACTTGTCGAAAAGATTGTAGCAGGTGAGCGCGAAACGTGCCGGAAGCTTATCGATCTTCGTCTTGTATTCGATGCCGAGATCGAACACGGCGTATGAAGGCGCCCAGAATTTCTCGTAAAGTACCGGTGCGCTTCCCGTGTAAACCATGCGCCCGAAGGCGCCGAACTTCTCATCCGCATTGTAGCGCACGAGGAGAGAGCCTGCCCAATACGGGCGTCCCGACTCAACGACACCGTCGTATTGCCCACCTTTTGTCTTATCGTACTTCGCGTTGAGATACGACAGTCCCGCAGCAAAATTCCATTTCTTCGCCACGTTGCCGCTCACAGAAAGCTCCACGCCCTTGTGGCGAATCCTGCCATCCTGCAGCTGGTACATGTCGCTGCCGCGAGTCACATCGATGTTGTTCGCCTGCTCGATGTCGAAGAAGCTCAACGCCGTCAAGATGCCCTTGTTGACATACTTGAAACCGATCTCGTTCTGCTTCGTTTTCGCCGCAGGAAGTATCTCGCCCTTGTTCTTATACTTGCTGGCTACGACCGTCCCCACGTCGAAATTCTCGGCATGACTCGCATAGATGGAGAAATTCTCCACAGGATGATACATGATGGCATACGTCGGGCAATAAGCGCTGTCGTTCGCACTCGACGACACCTGTCCCGTCGTCTGACTATAAGAATCAACATGCGAAGAGTGATGATGGATGCCCAAGAGCACATTAAGCTTCTTGTAATCAATCGAATCGACGAAAGAAATGCCCGCGATGCGCGTTTTGTTGGACAAGAACGTTTCGTATTCGGGATGTGCTGAATCTATATAGTTGAAGATTCTCGTGTAGATGTTTCCCGTGCCAAGATTATATGTGGTAAAGTTCTTCGTCCCATGACGCTGACGCCATGCGCGATCGACGGCGAGTGTCAGATGATTCTTCGTCTCGCCGACTTTTACATCACCTTGAACGCCTGCCTGCCAGTAATAAGCTTTCTGCGGCGTCGCCGAACTCTGTTGACGAATATTGAAATCTCCATTATCATTCAAGATTGTCAAGGCGCTGTACTCGTACATGACATTCTTGTTGAGCTTATTGTGCAGGAGGCCGAAATTCATAAACCATTTCCAGTCCTTGTTCATCTTCTGCTCATGATTCAGCGCGAGCACCCAGCCATATGACGCCTTGTCCATGCCATCGAAGGCATAGTCACGCGAATGATCGGGAACGGCAGGCAGCTTCGTAACAGCTCCGCCTAGTTTGAACCAGCGCTGCCCCCCGAGAATCTCGTTGCTGCGATAGCCCGTGAAGAGGTTCGTCTTGCTGCGCTCGTCGCGGTGATCAACATTCACATAGATGCTTGATGACTTGACCTTCTGATTGTCGACCGCCGTCTCTCCATCAACCTTTTCGATATTGACGCGCACACCCCAATCACGATTCCTGCCAAAGCGATGGCTGAGATCGAGATAGCCGCCCAACATGCCCTTTCCCGAGAATGTGGCCGTAAAGCGATTGAAATCCTTCTCTTCCGCACGCTTTGTCACGAAATTTACGAGACCGCCCGCAGCATTCGATTCATAGTGCGTGCCCGTACCTGAAAGGCCGCTGTTCGGACCGGCCACAACATCGGCGCGCGAGATGACATGCGTCGGCGCATTGAACTGCGTCCATATTCCCGGAATGCCGTTCACGTAAGTGCTCGTGCCGTTGGCACGGAAGCCGCGGAACGTGAAGTCATTGTGCAGAATGCTGCCCGACTGGCGGATGGACGGCGACTGCGCCAAGATGCTGTCCAAGGGTTGCGACGGGTCGCTGAAGGAGCGCACTGTCTCCTCCGTGATGTTCGTCACCGTAAACGGCGTCTTCATCGTATCCTGCTGCCCGAGGATGCCGACGGAGCCGCGTCGCGCGGCAAAGCCACGGTTATGTCGATCCGCCGTTACCACGGTCTCATCGATCTGATGCTCCACTGCCTCTTCGGAGGCTGCAGTCTCCGTTTCTTCTGAGGCTGCTTTTTCCATTTCTGCCGCTTGACCGGTTCCAGCCAATCCCGCACTCATGAATGCCAACAGCACAACGATCGTCAATTTCTTTCTCGTAAACATTCCCATTTCCTTGACACCTTTCTTTTAAAATCTCAGTCTTTCCCTCTCAGCGCCTCATACGCCTCGGCTGCCCGTGTCGCAAAGATTTTGCGCACAGCGGCGTTCTCTCCGATGCCCTTGAGAATCGTCTGCACGCAAAAGCCTTCGCGCTCCAAAAGCGATTTGTGCGAATCCGGCTCGTCGCCCGCCATATCGTTCGTCGCATGATCGCCTGCCACGAGCATCAATGGGGCGAGCGTGACCTTCCTTATGCCCGCCTCCTTGAGCTTCGGCACGACATCGTCCAGATTCGGCCGTCCCTCGACGGTGTAGATGTAGACGCGCTCTTCACCGAGATTTTCCAAGCGAGCCTGCATGACAGCGTAGTAGGCATTTGCCGGATGCGGCGTGCCGTGCGCCATGAGGAGCACGGCTTCGTCTTCTGCACGCGCCGGCAACTCCTTCGCAACAGCCGCCATGACCTCTGCGACATCATCGCGCTTCTCCTCCTGCCCCTGCCAATAGACAAGAGGCGTACCGAGCGTCATGCGCCGAAACCACGGCTTGCATTCGTCGAAGACTTCCCGCTTGTAGGCATACTCGATGCCCGGGATGATGTCGAGCGAGACGAGAGCGACGCGCGTACAGCCCTCTTCCTTGAGCTTCTGCAGCGCCTCTTCGGGCGTTGGATAGCGGATGCCCTCGTTCTTTTCCACGCGCTCAATAACAATGTGCGACGTGAAGGCGAGCATGACCTTGACGGCGGGATGCATGCGCCGCACCTCCTCCGCCACGGCGTCAATCGTCTTCTCGCGCGTCTCCTTGAACGTCGTGCCGAAACTCATGACGAGGATGGCATCACGTTCCTCACCAGCAGCGAGCGCAGCATTGTCCGCCACAAGCACGCCGAGGCTT
>NZ_ALNM01000037.1:0-46728 GCF_000292955.1 Selenomonas sp. CM52 | reverse complement strand
CTTCGTCGGTCGCTTCTTCAGCATTTGCCCCAGTTGCCTCGACTTCGTCGGTCGCTTCTTCAGCAGTTGTCGCAGCCGCCTCGATTTCGTCGGTCGCTTCTTCAGCATTTGCCTCGGCCGCCTCGACTTCGTCGGCCGCTTCTTCAGCATTTGCCTCAGCCGCCTCGGCTTCGTCGGTCGCTTCTTCAGCATTTGCCCCAGTTGCCTCGACTTCGTCGGTCGCTTCTTCAGCAGTTGTCGCAGCCGCCTCGATTTCGTCGGTCGCTTCTTCAGCATTTGCCCCAGTTGCCTCGACTTCGTCGGTCGCTTCTTCAGCATTTGCCTCAGCCGCCTCGACTTCGTCGGTCGTTTCTTCAGCATTTGCCTCAGCCGCCGCGTCTTCGTCGACAGTTTCTTCAGCAGTTGTCGCAGCCGCCTCGACTTCGTCGGTCGCTTCTTCAGCATTTGCCTCAGCCGCCTCGACTTCGTCGGTCGCTTCTTCAGCATTTGCCTCAGCCGCCGCGTCTTCGTCGGTCGCTTCTTCAGCAGTTGCCTCGATTGCGTCAACTTTGCCGACTGTCGTCTTGTCGGCATCGGTTTCGTTGGTTTCCTCCGCCTCAGGCTCGCCGCGTATATCGGCAGAAGCTGCAAGACGTTCTTTCTTCAGCAGGCGAGCGTTGTAAAAGGTGACGCCCAAGGATGCTGTAAGTACGAAGATGAGGATGATTGCATAATGCGTTGCCGTCAAGAAGGATGAGATGTTGAGCGTCGCAAAATTCACGAGGAAGGCCATGACTGCGCAGAGAATCAAGGGTTTGTACTTGATGGGGCAGTCAAAGAAAATGGCGATTCGGTGAAGAAAGAGGATACTCGCCGCCATGATGGCGACAGCAAGCAGGAAAAACGTCAATACCTATCACCACGCTTCGTTTCGATAAGTTTTTCCGCAGACGCCTTTGCGTCCGCAGGGGCTGGGGGCTGCTTGCAGAACCCCTGACATTAGCTATTTCGACGCCTATCCTTGAATTCCTGCCGCAGTTTTTGAAAAACTGCTTCGTTAAAGTCTTTTGATAAAATTTTTCTCTGCAAAAAGGGAATGTCGGACGGACGGCGAATATTATACATTGAATAGGATTCACGGGACAGTGCATCTTGTTTGGAAGTTGCGCTGTTTTGGTGATGTGAGGTTTTGCTTTGTTCTTTTTTTGGTAAGGAGAGATTCAGATGACAGAGGCAACATTGACGATTGAGAACAAGACGGGAATCCATGCGCGTCCGGCTTCCGTTTTTGTACAGACGGCTGCAAAATTCAAGTCCAAGGTGCAGGTCAAAGCGAAGGGCAAGACGGCGGATGCCAAGAGCATCCTCATGCTCATGAGCCTGGGACTTGCCAAGGGAACGGAAATCACGATTGAGGCGGACGGCCCCGATGAGGCAGATGCTGTGGCGGCTCTCAAAGAACTTATCGTAACGAAGTTCGGCGAGGAGTAATCAGGGAAGCTCCGGGGAGATGTTCGTTTATGCCCCGGAGCTTTTTTATAAGAATTCATCAAAATCGTTGTGCGACATCTGAACGATCCATGAATGGGGGAGAAGCATATGGCAGAAAGTTTGCGCGGCAAGGGCGTCATCGCCGGCATTGCGATCGGCACGATCATGATGGCAGGACAGAACATTGACGGCCACCTTAAAGGATATACGCCCGGCAACAAGGACATTGAGAACCAGAAAATCAAGGATGCCATTAAGGCTGTTGTCGCCGTATTGCAGGAGAATATCAAGACGCTGCAGGCGAAGGGGATGGCGGAGCAGGCGGCTATTCTTGAAGCGCACCGCATGCTCGCACAGGATCCGATGATGGAAGAAACGATGCACACGAAGATCGAAACGCTCGCGAATGCTCCTCTGGCGGTGCTCGACACGGCGAAGGAACAAGCGGCAATTTTTGAGCAGATGGACGATCCGTATTTCCGCGAGCGCGCTACCGATATCCGCGACGTCGGCAAGCGCATCGCAAAGTACATTCTTGGCGTCAAGGAGCCGGAGATCGGCGACGATCCCGTGATCCTCTGCGGGCACGAGATCGAACCGTCCGTCATCGCCAACATCCCAACGGACAAGATCGCCGGCGTGATCTTGGGACAGGGAAGCACGACATGCCATGCCGTCATCATCGCCAAGGCGCGCGCGATTCCGACGGTCGTCGGCATTGGCGAGCGACTGGCGGAGATCCCTGATGGCGCATGCGTCGTCATCGACGGCGAGCGCGGCGACATCTTCGTGCGCCCCGACGAGGTGACGTTGGCGGACTATCGCGAGAAGATCAAGCAGCAGGAGGAGCGCAAGGCGTACTACGCCGAGTTAGCGCCTCTGCCTGCCGTCACGACGGATGGCGTGCGCGTCGAGCTTTGCGCCAATATCGGCAATCACATGGACGTTGACGCGGCGCTCACTTATGGTGCAGAGGGCGTGGGACTGTTCCGCTCGGAATTCGTATTCATGGGCAGGCAGGACATCCCGACGGAAGACGATCAGTTCAAGGCGTATAAAGAAGCCGTCGAGAAGTGCGGCGGCAAGATCTGCGTGATCCGCACGATGGACATCGGCGGCGACAAGCCTCTGCCGTACCTCAATATTCCTCCCGAGGACAACCCGTTCCTCGGTTACCGTGCGCTTCGTATCAGCCTGCAGCGGAAGGATCTCTTCTTGCCGCAGCTCAAGGCGATTCTTAGAGCCGGCGTCTACGGCAAAGCGGCAATCATGGCGCCGATGGTCATCAACGTCGCGGAGTTCAAGAAGGTTCTGGAGTTCGTCGACGAGGCGAAGCTGGAGCTTTCGCACGAGGGAAAGGCATTCTCCGAAAACGTGCAGGTCGGCATCATGGTCGAAACGCCGGCGGCTGCCATCATGACGCCCGAGCTTGCCAAGTACGTCGACTTCTTCAGCATTGGCACGAACGATCTCGTGCAGTACACGCTCGCCGTTGACCGCGGCAATTCGAGCATTTCGTACCTCTACAATCATTTCAATCCTGCCGTCCTGCGCCTCGTCGAGCGCACGGCGCGCGCCGCGAAGGACAATGACATCTGGTGCGGCATGTGCGGTGAGATGGCGAGCGATCCCTACGCTGCCGTCCTCTTGATGGCGATGGGGCTGACCGAGCTCAGTATGAGCGCGCCGTCGATTCCGCGCGTCAAGGAAAAGCTGCGCGCCGTTTCCGCTGTGCAGGCCAAAGAGATCCTCGCCGACGTCATGAAGATGGAAGACGGGGAAGAAATCAAGGCGTACCTGCAGAAGGTTCTCGCCTGATGCTGCGCTTTACAGCAAGCAGGAAAAAGATAATTCGAGGTCTGATCGCGGCGATGTTTCTCGCCGCGATTCTCGTTTTTGCCGACCTTTTCGTGTTGAGCCGCAGCGCCGCGCTGATCTTCAACCATGCGATGACCGAGCAGACGATGCTGCGCGGCACGGTGACGGTAGAGAAGCTGCATGCGAACGTCTTCGGGGAGGTGCGCTTTGAAAATCTCGACTGGAAGGATCCGGAGGGCAATACGATCCTTTTTGTGCCGCGCGGCAGTTTTCGTGCGCGTCCCTACGATGTCCTCACGGGAAATTTGAAGTCGACGACGATTCAGGAGCTGACCTTGGACGGCGCCGTGCTCTCGATGGCCTTGGACGACGACATGCAGTTCGATTTCCTGCGCCATTCGCCGGAACTTGACGCGTTGGAGGAGGCAAGACTCAAGGAGAAGGAGCGCGAGGAAAAGGAACGCGCCGAAGAACGTAGAGCGAGGCGCGAAGACATGACGGAGGCGGAGCTCAAGGCGCTCGGCGAGGCAGCGCGAGCCAAGAGGAAGGAGGCGATGAAGGAGCGCCTGAAAAACTTCAACCGCGAGGGCAAGAAGCTGCGCCTGAAGCTCGATCTCACGAACTGCCGCGGTGAGCTTTTCTATCGTCGCCGCCATTACCTGCTGCAGGGCATGGAAGTACATGCCGACATCAACACGTCAGAGGAAGTCGCCGTCAAGGGATCGGTCGTGGGACTCGGCGGCACGATGAAGGGAATCGGAATGACGCTCAATGGCGCGGTCGATATGCGCGAGGCAGATCGCCCTGTCGCCGACCTTTCCGTGCTCGTCAGCGAGGTCGATCCGAGTTCGTTGGGATTCGGCATGGACATTCGCGACAAGATGACGCTCTCCGTGCGTTTCACCGGGCCTTTGGAAGCGATGGAGGGCAAAGGCTTCGTGCGCATGAAGAAGCTCCGTATCCCGGGCATTGAGTTCAGAAACGTTGAGGGAACGGTGCGCTGGCACGACGCTCGCCTTGACTTCACCGACGTCACGGCGGACGTCTTCGGCGGCAAGCTGTACGCCTACGGCGACTACGACCTCGACACGCGCTATTGGAATCTTTACGGGAAAGGCGAGGGATTGGAAGCGGCGGAAGGCTTCCCGAACGCATGGCTCGACTGCAAAGTGGAGCTTGACCTCACGATTCACTCGTCGGGCAGTTCGCGGCGCACCCAGTACAGCGGGAGCTTTCGCTCAGGCGCGGGGACGTACCGCTGGGTTGTGCCGTTTGCGAGCCTTTCGGGTACTTTCGACAGTGCGTGGCACGACCTTCGGCTCGGCAACCTTGAGATCGATCTCGGCGATGGTTACCGCGCACGCGCCGAGATGTTCCGCAAGAAGGACGGCAAGACGACGCTCTCGCCGATCGAAATCTACGACGCCGACGGCAAACGCGCCTCTTTTGGCTGGAAGGAAAAGTGGTAGAGGACAGGCGGGGCTGCTGTATGGAGATCACCGTGCAGCAGCCCCGCTTTTTATGCGAGGACAGAATTATATTAGATTTATATCTCGATAAAAGGAAATTATTTTCCGAAGAAGGATTTTCGTCGCGCATAGCGAATACAATAGGCGCAAGGCGGAAAAGCCCTATTTTTTTGCGCCGTGGTCAAGAGGAAACGCGTGAAAAGCAGAATTTTTCCGAAAAAAACCAGAAAAATCTTATTGCCTATTGCGCGGGTTTATAGTATCATAAACGATGTAGGGCTTTTAGCGATGTTATCATAAACGGAGGGGTAATTGTGGAAATTCTCGTATGTATCAAACAAGTCCCGGGCTCGAACAAGGTTGAAGTCGATCCGGTGACGGGCGTCTTGAAGCGCGACGGCGCTGATTCCAAGATGAACCCGTACGACCTGTTTGCTCTCGAGTGCGGCTTGCTTCTCAAGGAGAAGTACGGCGGGCGCGTGAGTGTCATCACGATGGGACCGCCGCAGGCGAAGGCCGTCCTTTACGAAGCGTTCGCCATGGGTGCGGATGAAGGCGTCATCATTTCCGACCGCTCGTTCGGCGGTGCAGACGTCCTCGCGACGAGCTACACGCTTTCGCAGGGCATCAAGAAGTTCGGCACGTTCGACCTGATCATCTGCGGCCTGCAGACGACGGACGGCGATACGGCTCAGGTCGGGCCTGAGGTCTCCGAGGCGCTCGATCTGCCCTGTGTCTGCAACGTCAAGAAGATCAAGGGCGTCGAGGACGGCGGCATCTTGGTTGACATGGAGATGGCGCAGGACGTCGAGCACTTGAAGGTTCAGTTCCCGTGCCTCATCACGGTGCAGAAGGACATCGTGCAGCCGCGTCTGCCGTCGTATCTCAAGAAGAAGGCGACGGAGACGAAAGAGATTCCGATGTTCACGCTTCAGGACATGGCGGACAAAGACAAGAACCATTACGGTCTGAACGGCTCGCCGACGCAGGTGCAGCGCATCTTCCCGCCGACATCCGACAAGGAGCAGGTTTCGTGGACGGGCACAGCGGAAGAAGTCACGGACAAGATTATGGGCATGCTGAAAAAGAAGAAGTTCATCGCCTGATCGTTTGAACCAAGTCGAAGAAACTGCCCGCATGGCGCGAAAGACGCGCCTTGGAGGGAGTCGAACAAGAACTGGAGGAAATGCACATGGGGAAACTCATTGTTCATCAAGATAAAATTACCAGCGCGGAGATTATGGAGGCAGTCATCGCCGTCTGCCCGTTCAATGCACTGGAAAACAAAGACGGCAAACTGGACATCAACGCGGGCTGCAAGCTCTGTAAGCTGTGCGTGAAGAAAGGTCCTGCGGGCGTCATGGAGTTCGTCGAGGATGAAGTGAAGCCCTCGGTCAACAAGGACGATTGGAAGGGCATCGCCGTTTACGTCGAGCATGAGGAAGGCGTGATTCACCCCGTCACGTTCGAACTCATCGGCAAGGCGAAGGAACTCGCGGCAAAAATCAACCATCCTGTGTATGCAGTATTCATTGGCAGCGACATCAAGGGACGCGTCGATGAACTCAGACACTATGGTGTGGACAAGGTGTTCTGTTGCGACAACCCCGAGCTTAAGTATTTCAAGATCGAGACGTACACGTCGGCATTTGAAGCGTTCATCAACAAGGTGAAGCCGACGGCGATCCTCGTCGGTGCGACCTCGGTCGGTCGTCAGCTTGCGCCACGCATCGCAGCCCGCTTCAAGACGGGACTTACGGCGGACTGCACGATTCTCGACATGAAGGAAAACACGGATCTCGTCCAGATTCGCCCGGCGTTCGGCGGCAACATCATGGCGGAGATTCATACGCCGAACCATCGTCCGCAGATGTGCACGGTGCGTTACAAGATTATGAACGCGCCCGAGAGGAGCGCAGAACTTTCCGGCGAGGTTGAGGAGTTCACGGTGGCGCCCGAGAAGCTCAAGAACCGCGTCGAAGTGCACGGCACGACGAAGAAGCCGAAGGAGCAGAGCATCGAGAACGCCGAGATTCTCGTCGTCGCAGGCCGCGGCGTCAAGAAGAAGGAAGACCTCGCGATGATCGAGGAGCTGGCAGAGCTCTTGGGCGCACAGGTTGCCTGCACGCGTCCGATGATGGAAAGCGGCTGGTTCGATGCGAAACATCAGATCGGTCTTTCGGGCCGCACGGTTCGCCCGAAGCTCATCATCACCTGCGGCGTATCGGGCGCGATTCAGTTCGTCGCTGGCATGAACAACTCGGAAAACATCATCGCCATCAATTCGGATCCGAAGGCTACGATCTTCGATGTGGCAAACTACGCCATCGTCGGAGACATCTATGAGATCGTTCCGCAGCTGATCGAAAAGATCAAGAAAGGGGAGGCCGTTGTAGCATGAGTAACTACAAGACTTTCGACGAAAAAGACTTCGAGGCTCTTGCCCAGATCGTTGAGCGCGAGCGCCTTCTTTGGAAAGATGAGATCAAGGAAGAGTACAGCCATGACGAGTTGAGCGCCGAGGCGCATTATCCGGACGTCGTAGTACGCGTACTCTCGACGGAAGAAGTTTCCAAGGTCATGAAGTACTGCTATGACAACAACCTGCCTGTGACGCCGCGCGGCGCTGGCACGGGACTCGTCGGCGCAGCCGTCGCCGTGCACAAGGGCGTCATGATCGATACGACACTCATGAACCACTTCCTTGAGCTCGATGAAAAGAACCTCACGCTGACGGTTGAGCCGGGCGTGCTCATCATGGAAATCTATGCTTACGTCGAGCCGCATGGTCTTTTCTACCCGCCCGATCCGGGCGAGAAGTCTGCGACGATCGGCGGCAACATCTCGACGAACGCCGGTGGCATGCGCGCCGTCAAGTACGGCGTCACGCGCGACTATGTGCGCGCCCTGGAAGTCGTTATGGCGGACGGCACGATCATGAACCTCGGCGGCAAGGTCGTCAAGAACTCGACGGGATACGACATCAAGGACATGATCATCGGCTCAGAGGGAACGCTTGGCATCGTCACGAAGGCGACGCTGAAGCTCATCCCGCTGCCGAAGAAGACGGTCACGCTGCTCGTGCCGTTCCCGACCTTGAAGCATGCGATCGATACGGTACCCGTTATCATGAAGTCGAAGGTCATCCCGACGGCCGTCGAGTTCATGGAGCGCGAAGTCATCATGGACGCTGAAGAGTTCCTCGGCATGAAGTTCCCCGACAAGACGGCGGACGCTTATCTGCTGCTGAAGTTCGACGGCAACTCGACGGAGGAGATTTCGGGCACTTACGACGATATCGCGAAGATCTGCCTCGATCAGGGCGCGATCGATCTCTTTATCGCCGATACGGAAGAGCGCGAGACGCCGATCTGGAAGACGCGCGGTGCGTTCCTTGAGGCGATCAAAGGCTCGACGACGGAGATGGACGAGGTCGACTGCGTTGTGCCGCGTGACTGCGTCAACACGTTCGTCGAATACGTGCATCAGGTGCGCGAGGACATGGGCATCCGCATCAAGAGCTTCGGACATGCGGGCGACGGCAACCTCCACATCTACATCCTGCGTGACGACATGAACGACGAGCAGTGGAAGAAGAACCTCGGAGATGCTATGGACCGCATGTATAAGAAGGCACGTGAGCTCAAGGGTCTCGTTTCCGGTGAGCACGGTATCGGCTTCGCGAAGATGTCCTACATGGGCGAGAACTATACGCCTGAGAAGATCGAGCTCATGCGCGGTATCAAGAAGGCCTTCGACCCGAAGGGCATCCTGAACCCGACGAAGCTTTTCTGAGGAGATGCAGTCAAGGTGCATTTACACCTTTGGCGACTAAATGATGAAGTTTTGTGGAAGCTGCAGCTGAAAGCAGCGCTTCCCGATAGACAATCCAGCTTATGAAAGCCCCTTTTCCCGCCTTGCTGCGAAAAGCGCCGTGCGGGCCGCCTCCTGCACGATCTTGAGCGGCAAGCCCGGGAGAAGGGGATTTCTTAAGAAATAATATATACTATTTATTTTTAAAACAATTTAATCAAGGAGGATGGACCATGCTGAAAATCTGTCAGGATTGGCCCAAGGAAGCATTCGATGACAAACTCATCGATGCGAAATATTGGGACGATTTTGAGAAAAACGCCACTCTGGCTGCTGCGGAAGTCTTTCGCGTGAAGGATCTGGCAGCGGCGAAGGCGAAGACGGCGGAACTCATCAAGGAGTTCGAGTGTAAGAAGGTCATCGCGACGTGCGGCGACAATAATGCGGGCATCAAGAAGATCTACGAGGAGCTTTCTACGCCCGAGGTGCCGATCTATACGGACAAGTTCGAGATTGCGGAGAATGCACCGACAGCCGACCTCGGCCTTTCTGTCGCGGAATTCGGCGTCGGCGAGACGGGCGGCGTCTGTGTCGATACTTACTCCTATGAGGCGCGCGTCACGGGCATGCTGCCGCCGGTACATGCCGTATACATCAATGCAAACTATATGACGGAAAACCTCACGACGGCTTTGAAGATCATCTCGCGCGTCTACAAGCGCGGCTACGTCGGATTCATCACGGGACCGTCGCGCACGGCGGACATCGAGCGCGTGCTGACGCTCGGCGTTCATGGCCCGAGCCGCTTCTTCGTCATTGCGATCGAAAATATGGAAGGGAGTGAGGGCTGATGGCACGCGATCTGCGCAAGGAAATCAACGAAAAGCTTGAGGACCCGATTCTTCGCGGCGCTCTCGGCAAATTCGCCGAGCAGTATCCGGGCGCTCGCTTGAAGTCGTACGAAGGGTATGACATCGAGGCTCTGCGCGAGGATCTGCGCGCGATGAAGCACGATGCCGTGCAGCACATCGACCAGCTCGCCGACCAGTTCGAGGCTGCCGTCCGTGAGCGCGGTGGCGAAGTCTTCCGCGCGAAGGACGGGCAGGCGGTCAAGGACTACCTCCTCAAGATCTGCAAGGAAAATAACGTCAAGCGCATCGTCAAGTCGAAGTCCATGGCGAGTGAGGAAATCCGCCTCAACGAAGACATCGAGGCGCATGGCATTCACATCCGTGAGACGGACTTGGGCGAATGGATGCTCTCTGTCGCGGGACAGCACCCGTCGCACATGGTCATGCCGGCGATTCATTTGAATCGCGAGCAGTGCGCGGGCTTCTTCTCCAAGGAACTGAAGAAGGACATCCCAAGCGACATCCCCTTCATGGTTCAGACGGCGCGCCAGGTGCTGCGCGAAGAGTTCCTGCAGGCGGATCTCGGCTTCACGGGCGCGAACTTCGGCGTTGCCGAGAACGGTGCGACCGGTCTCGTGACGAACGAAGGAAATGCGCGCATCACGACGACTTTGCCGCGCATCAACGTCGTCCTCATTGGCTATGAGAAGCTCATCCCGAAGGTTGAAGATATTTCCAAGATTCTGCGCCTCTTGCCGCGAAATGGCACGTGCCAGAAGGCGACGAGCTACGAGACGTTCATCTCGGGGCCGACGCCCGTCATCTACAAGAAGGACGGCAAGTGGGTAGAGGAAAACCGCAAGCTCTATGTCATTCTCCTGGACAACGGCCGTTTGGACGCTGCGCGTGACCCCAAGCTCAACGAGGTCTATCAGTGCGTGCGCTGCGCCTCGTGCCTCAACGTATGTCCGATCTGGACACTCGTCGGCGGCAACGTCTACGGGCATATCTACTCGGGCGGTATCGGGGCGATTCTCACGGGTCTTTTGGACAACGGTCTCAAGGATTTCTCGAAGTTCAGCGATCTCTGCATAGGCTGCCGCAAGTGCGTGCAGATTTGCCCGGGCAAGATCCCCATCCCGGACATCATCGATGAGCTGCGCTCGAGGAACGTGAAGGAAAACGGCATGCCGTTTGCAGAAAAGACGGTGTTCCAGAACATCCTCACGAACCGCAAGGTCTTCCATACGCTTCTGAGGATCGGCGCGAAGGCGCAGAAGCCGATGACGAGCGGCAAGTTCATTCGCCATCTGCCTCTGTTCTTTGCGAAGATGACGGACAACCGCAGTCTGCCCGCCATCGCCGATACGCCGTTCCGCGACCGCGCCAAGGCGCTCGAAAAGGACAACCCGCAGAATCCGAAGATGCGCGTCGTCTTCTTCACGGGCTGCAACATGGACTTCGTCTTCCCTGATTCGGCAGTCAACGCCGTGCGCGTGCTGCAGGATGCCGGCGTCGCCGTGACCTTCCCGCAGGAGCAGAGCTGCTGCGGCAAGCCTGCGATGGGCATGGGCGACCGTGATACGGGAAGGAAGCTCGCGAAGAAGAACATCGAGGCGCTTCTCGCGTCGAACCCCGATGCCATCTTCTCGGCTTGCCCGACCTGCACGGAAACCTTGGAGAAGACGTACGTCGAGATCTTCGAGGACGATCCTGCCATGCTCGCGAAGGTCAAGACGTTCTCCAGCAAGGTTCGCGAGTTCACGAGCCTCGTCGCGGAGCTCTACGAGAAGGAAGGCCGCCTAATGCCTGCGGCTGCTGGTGGACAGAAGGTCACGTACCACGATTCGTGCCACATCCGCCGCGGTCTCGGCATCTACAAGGAGCCGCGCGCGCTTCTGGAGGCAACGCCGGGCATCGACTTCGTCGAGATGAAGGACGCCGACCACTGCTGCGGCATGGCGGGCGCCTTCGGCGTCAAGTACGTCGAGATCTCGATGCCGCTGCTCGAGAAGAAAGTCAACAACATCAAGAACACGGGTGCCGAGGTTTGCGCGGTCGCGTGCCCGGCCTGCATGATGCAGATCGGCGGCGGTCTCGACAAGCAGGCGCCGAACATCAAGATCAAGCACGTCGCCGATATTCTTGCGGAAAATATCGCGGCAAGGGGAAGATGAGCTTGATGTAAAACCGCAGTTTGGCAGCGTTCGATGCTTCCTGCAGACAGCCTGCGGGTAGCATCGAAACGGCTGCGATGCCTAGGGACGCAAGTTGTCCCGAATCTTTGAAAACTGGATAGGAGTTGAAATTCATGTTAGCTTTGCTCGCAGCAGTACCTATTCTGCTGACCATCGTGCTGACCGTTGTGTTCAACATGTCAGCGAAGAAGGTTCTGCCGATCGCTTGGGCAGTCATTGTCGTCATCGGTTATTTTGCCTGGGAAATGAAGGTTTTGGACATCGCTGCGTATTCTGTAGCGGGTTTCCTCGGCTCTATTGATACGCTCCTCATCATCTTCGGCGCGATCCTGCTGATGAACATGTTGGACAAGGCGGGTGCCATGCACCGCATCCAGGGCATGTTCAATGGCATCACGGAGGATGCGCGCATCCAGCTCGTCATCGTCGGTTTTGCGTTCAGCGCTTTCATCGAAGGTGCGGCGGGCTTCGGCACGCCGGCGGCGATTGCGGCCCCTCTGCTGATTGGCTTGGGCTTTCCTCCGATGGCAGCTGCGATTTCCTGCCTCATCCTGAACTCGACGCCGGTTCCCTTCGGTGCAGCTGGCACGCCGACGAATGCGGCAGCTGACATCGTCAAGGAGATGCTGCCCACGATCGGCATCACCGACTTCGAGGCGTGGAAGCTCGGACTTTCCTTCATCTCGGCGCTCGGCATGGCCGTCGGCGCGCTCCTCATCATCTTCGTTGTCGTCGGCATCATCACGCGCATGTTCGGCAAGAACAAGTCTTTCATGGATGCCATGCCTGTCCTGCCGTTCTGCCTCTTTGCCGCTGTCGTCTTCGACATCTTCTTCCTCCTCCTTGCCAAGTTCATCGGCTCGGAGATCACGTCGCTGACGGCTGCAGCCATCACGATCTTCGTGCTCATCGGCGCAGCGAAAGCCGGCTTCCTCATGCCGAAGACGGTCTGGCGCTTTGAGAGCGATGAGAAGAAGGATAAGAAGACGGAAGATATTCCGCACATGTCGCTCTTCAAGGCTTGGATTCCGTACCTCTTCGTTTCTCTGTGGCTGATCCTCACGCGCATCCCGCAGCTCGGTCTCAAGGGACCCATCAAGAGCGTCGTCATCTCTGTCAAGGGCATCCTCGGCGTTCCGGAAGCCGCATGGAACTTCGCGATCCTCAACAACCCGGGCGTCGCGCCGTTCATCCTCATCGTTCTTCTCTCGATTCCTCTCTATGGCCTTTCTGGCACGCAGGTCAAGGAAATCTTCTCGAAGTCCGCAAACCAGGTCTATGGTGCGACCATCGCCCTGATCTTCGGCTTCGGTCTCGTCTACATGTACCGCTATTCGAGCATCAACGGCCTCGGCCTTGACTCCATGCTGCTGACGATGGCGAAGGGCGTTGCAGAGCTTGCGGGCGGCAACTACTTCTACTTCGCAACCTTCATCGGTTCGGTTGGCGCGTTCATGTTCGGTTCGAACACGGTGTCGAACATCATGTTCTCCCCGCTGCAGTTCCAGACGGCGCAGCTCCTCAACATCCCGCCGACCGTCATCCTCGCCTTGCAGAATCAGGGCGGCGCGATCGGCAACATGATCTGCATCAACAACATCGTTGCTGCTGCCGCCACGACGGGCGTCATCACGATCAAGGGCATCGAGGGCAAGCTGATCCGAACGGACATCGTGCCATGGGCGATCTACTACGTCATCTGCATCATCACGATGCTTATCGCCATGCAGTTCGGTATTGCACCGACGGTTTGACGCATCATCAGTCGCACACCATACGAAATAGAAAAGAATCCTCAAGTCTCTGGCTTGGGGATTCTTTTTGCTTCAAGCATTCAAAGGGGGAGAGAACGTCAAACGGGAGAGAGACTTCAATTTTTGAGATGGAAGAAATTCTTGATGATGTTCTTCTTTTCCGTGGAGGCGGCCTCGTGCGCCGCGCTGCTGTTTGCACTGTTGTAGAAAGCGTGCGACCCCATCTTGCTGCTCGTCAGCCATTCCTCGGAAAAGATGGGTTTGTTCATGACAAGCGTGGCAATCTGGTTGCGGATGGATTCAAGATCTGCATCAGGCAGTTTCTTTTCCAAGGCGGTACTGAGGAGAGCGCCGATATCGGCAATCTCTTTTTCCTTCAAGGAGCGTATGGTTGGCGTCAGACTCGAAAGGCGCAGAGCGGGAAGGAAGATGTCCTTCGCCATGGTCGGTACGCGGTCTGCCTTGACCTGGAAACCGGCCTTTCCCAGATACTCCGTTATATCGATTTCCTGTAGTTCTACAGGGAGCAGCGGCAGGACGAGATGCGTGTCCGTGCCGTCACAGAGGAGGGGGATTTCGCTCCTTTCCAAAGCATGTTCGAGCTCCTTGCTGTTGGCGAGAACTTGTTTGCCGTATTGACGAAAGGTTTCTGTTCCAGCTTCCAAGAGGGCCGCGGCCAATGCCGCCATATGATTGATATGGAGTGAGGTATGCCCCGTATTGATGACGGTTTTATCGAGCTTCTGACTGATTTCCTTCGTGGAAAGCACGATGGCGCCGTCCGGACCGTGCAGCGAATCATTCGTGGGGAACGTGACGACATCGGCGAACGGCACGGGGGAAGGAAGGAGGTCGGCCGCGACGAGGCCGACGCTCTGCCCGATGTCCACCCAAAGGTATGCGCCGACTTTTCGCGCAATCTCAGAGAGGCGGCGATAATTCGCGTTGCGCGGGTAGCTGACGGGAGAGAAGATGATCAGATGAGGTTTTGTCTCATCCGCCGTCTGCTCGACCTCATCCCAGTCGAGAACTTGTTTTTTTGCGTCTATACCGAAGTTTTTGAAGGTGAAGCTGAGGCCGCTGCAATGTTCTGCTTTGCGCAGATTGAAAGAAAGTACGCGGCTGTTTGGCTGCAGCAGCGCGAGGCAGACGACACGCGAAGCGGCGCCGATATTGCCGAGGCGGACGATGGCATGCTCGCTGCCGAAGAGTTTTTTCGCCCGCTTGATGGCAATCTCTTCGAGATTTGTGCTGTTTGCATTCGGATTTTGTGCATCGAAGGCGCTGTTGGCGAGCAGACTGCCTTCCAGATAGTGAGCGAAGGGCGACATGGCATTGTTGTTTGGCACGAGGGAGAGCATGTAGCGCTGACGCTGGATTTCATCCTGCAGCAGGGCGAAGATTTCGGGATCGAAGGCTTGCAGTTTGCTCAATAACAGCTCTTTTTTCATATAGAAAGCTCCTTTCAGCTAAAACGGCCATACCACGGGGATGATAACAGCGCATACGATGAGAGAAAGTACAGCGAGCGGCACGCCGATCTTCACATAATCCATGAAGCGGAATTTGCCGGGGCCCAGGACCAAGGTGTTGGGCGGCGTGGCGACGGGCGTCGTGAAGGCGCAGGAGGCGGCGATGCCGATCGCCATGAGCACGGGGTGCGGCGACACGCCGATCGATTGAGCGATGGAAATGCCAATGGGGGCGAGGAGCGCCGAAGACGCCGTGTTGGACATGAACTGCGTGAGTCCGCAGGAGAGCAGGAACATGGAGACGACGATCAGCATGGGCGCAGGATGCGTGCCGATGAGGTCGAGGACGCTGTGCGCGATGAGCTTTCCCGCGCCGCTCGTATCCATGGCCTTTGCCAGGGGAAGCATGCCGGAGAAAAGGAAGATCGTCGTCCAGTCAATGCCCTGATATGCCTGCTTTTCCGACACGCATCCCGTGAGCACGCAGGCGAGGGCACCGACGATCGCCGAGGTCTGCATGGGGACGTGGATCTGCTTTTCGAGCACCATCGCGATGACCGTGGCGATGAGGATCGCCGCGCAGATGATCATCTTCCGCGCATCTTTGGGTGCTTCGGAAGATTTGTCGTCCATCTCGCTTTCTGACATAGTGTGCGGGCAGAGGCGACTGCCGATGAACACCATGTAGAGCACGCCGATGATGGACAAGGGGATGCCAATCCAGGCGAACTCGAAGAAGCCGAAGGGCGTCAGGCCGTTCGCGTCCAAGGTTGCGCTCATCAAGATGTTCGGCGGTGTGCCGATCATCGTGATCGTGCCGCCGACGTTCGCAGCGATGGCGAGTGCCATGAGCTGAGGGGCGACGGGAAGCCGCGCGGCGGCGCAGATCTGCATGACGACGGGAATCAGGCAGGCGACGGTCGCCGTGTTTGACGAAACCGAGGACAGGGCGATCGTTATGACCATCAAGGCGACCATCAGCCGCTTTTCGTCAGTGCCCGATTTTTTTACCACTTCTACGCCGATCTTCTGAGCAAGACCCGTCTGGAACATTGCTGCACCGATGACGAACATGCCCGCGAACAATACGACGGTGGAATTCGACAGGCCGGCAAACACTTCGGCGGGTGTCAGCACGCCGAGAAAGCCCAGTGCGATTGCCGCTCCCATCGCCGTCACCGCCAGCGGGATGATTTCCGTGGCGAAGAAGAAGGCGGCAATGCCGAGTACCGCCAAGGTCAATGTTGCTGCATCCATTTTCTTATCATCTCCTCTTCTGAAAGGTACATCTTTATGGACGCTTTTCTGAGTAGTTATATCCTTCTGTTTTTTCTGAACATATCCTGCCTGATTTGGGAATCATATCCTATGAAATATCTTTATAAGATAATAACTAAAAAGAATTATTTTGTATAAGAACATCTTTCTTCCTATAAAATAGAAATAAGACTGCATTTCATCAACAAGGTGAGAGAATGCAGTCTTTGAGATTGTTTGCTCAGCCCTGCCAGCCCATGGCGTGGGAGACGGCGTTCTGCCAGCCGTCGTAGAGGTGTTCGCGCTCTTCTTTGCTGAAGTGCGGCGTGAAGCAGGCGTCTTCCTGCCAGAGGGCAGCGAGTTCTTCCGTATTCTTCCATAGCCCGGCGGCAAGACCTGCCATGTAGGCGGCGCCGAGCGCCGTCGTCTCGCTTTCGACGGGGCGGCGCACGGGAAGGCCGAGGATGCCCGCCTGCATCTGCATGAGCAGATTGTTGCGGCTCGCGCCGCCCGATACGCGAAGCTCCTCGATGGGAAGAGCCGCATCCGAGCGGATCGCTTCGTAGACGTCGCGCACCTGGTATGCCATGGTGGCGAGCGCCGCGCGAACGAGATGAGCGCGGCGCGTGTCCTCAGAAAGCCCGATGAGCATGCCGCGCGTCTCGCTGTCCCAATAGGGTGCGGAAAGGCCGCGGAAGGCAGGTACGAAGTAGACGCCCGCCGTGTCCGTGACGCGCTTGGCGATCCATTCGGATTCTTCGAGCGAGTCGAGGATCTTGAGTCCGCGCCGCAGCCATTCGAGTGCGACGCCTGCCACGAAGATGCTGCCTTCGAGCGCGTAAGTGACATGATCGCCGAGCTTCCAGGCGACGGTGGCGTTGAGTCCGTTGTGCGACTGCACGTAGCGATCGCCCGTGTTGAGGAGGAAGAAAGAGCCTTCTCCGTAAGTGTTCTTCGCCGTGCCAGGAGTGAAGCAGCACTGTCCGAAGAGGTCGGCCTGCTGGTTGCCGAGGATGCCGCTGATGGGAATCTCCGTGCCGAATACAGCAGGCGAGGTCATGCCGTATTCGTGTGAGGATGAATGAATCTCCGGCATGAGGGCGTGCGGGATGCGCGTATGCTGCAGGAGCGTCTCGTCCCATGTGCCATGTGCGAGGTGGTAGAGCATTGTGCGCGAGGCATTCGAGTCGTCCGTCGCGTGCACCTTGCCGCCCGTGAGCTTCCACAGAAGCCAGCTGTCGATCGTGCCGAAGGCGAGGTCGCCTTTTTCCGCCAGCTCGCGTGCGCCGGGTACGTTGTCGAGGAGCCAGCAGATCTTGCTGACGGAGAAATACGGCGAGAGCACCATCGCCGTATTTTGGCGGAACTCTTCCAGGAGATCGGCGTTCTTGCGGAAGCGCTCGACAATCTCCTTCGACTGCATCGACTGCCAGCTGATGGCGTGGTGAATCGGCCGCCCCGTATGGCGATTCCAGATCACCGTCGTCTCGCGCTGATTCGTGATGCCGATCGCCGCGATTTCCGACTTTTTGATGCCCGCCTCGCGAATCGCCTGCTCCGCCGTCTGAATTTGCACCGCCCAGATCTCATCTGCATCCTGCTCGACCCAGCCGGGCTGCGGGTGATAGACGCTTAATTCCTTCTTCACGAGGGCGACGAGATTCGCCCATTCATCAAAAATCGCCGTGCGGTTCTTCACCGTGCCCGAATCGAGTGCAAGGATGTATCTCCTGCGCATAGGAAAAGTCCCCTTCCGTATGATGCCGTCACAGACATTATATCATAGGAAGAGGGCTTTGTGGCTTTTATGTGCAACGAGACGATATTATATACGCATAGAGGATTTGACGTATATCGTATCCCATTGTATAATAAGTGTAGAAGAAGGTGCTACTGGTAAACGGTCAGCCCCTCGTGAAGATTGAGTAAGAAACCCCGCCTACAGTTGTGAGCCGAAGGCGGGGTTTCTTATTTTGCCTTTAACGCAACGATGGAAATCGTTACGAGGAAAACGAACGACAGAAAATCGTACAGTTCCATAAGCAGCGCCCCCTTTCAGGGGCTAAGAATCGACCGCCTACCGTTCTAGCAGCACCAACTATATTATAACATATAGTTGGTCTTAGGTCTGTTCTTTTTTCTGCAAGGGAGAAATTTGGCTATACCTCTTACAGCATGCCGATGCCGTGCGCTACGAAGTAGGCGGCGGCGGCGCCGGCGAGGGGGGCGATGACGGGGATCCAGCCGTAGGCGAAGTCGCTGCCGCCCTTGCCCGCGATGGGCAGGAGGAAGTGGGCGAGGCGAGGGCCGAGGTCGCGCGCAGGATTCATCGCGTAGCCCGTGGGGCCGCCGAGGCTCAAACCGAGGCCGACGATGAGGATGCCGACGATGTACGGACCGTAGCCGGGTACGAACGGGCCGTTGACCTTGGCAAAGATTGCCCAGATCATGAAGAGCAGGAAGAAGGTTGCGATGAACTCGCAGAGGAAGTTCTTCCAAGCGCAGCGAATGGCGGGCGCCGTGCAGAAGAGGCCGAGCTTCGTCGCCTTGTCCTGCGTCTTTTCAAAATGGGGCAGATAGGCGAGCCAGACGATGGCGGCGCCTGCGATACCGCCGAGAATCTGGATGACGGAAGTCGCGAGGAACTGCTGGAAGTTGTAGACGCCGGCAAGCATTTTGCCGATGGTGACGGCAGGATTGAGGTCAGCCTGCGGCGCACCGAGCGAGATGGCGGTGAATACGCCGAAGGTCACGGCAAAGCCCCAGCCAAAGACGATGCAGATCCAGCCGCCTCCCTTGCCCTTGGAGCCTTCGAGGGAGCATGTGGCGCAAACGCCGCAGCCGAAGACGATAAGGACCAGCGTGCCGAAAAATTCGCCGAGAAGATTATCGTACATCTTTGCACCCTCCTATTCTTCATCCGCGAGCCAGTTCGCAGCGTGCTCGACGGCCTTCTTCCAACCCTTGTAAAGCTTGTCTGCTTCCTGTTGGTCGAGCGAAGGAGTAAACCGCGTGTCGAGCTGCCAGCTCTTCTTCAACTCTTCTTTCGACGCCCAGACGCCTGTGGCAAGACCTGCGAGGTAGGCGGCGCCCAAGGCGGTCGTCTCCGTGATCTGCGGGCGGTCGACGGGAACGCCGAGGAGATCAGCCTGGAACTGCATGAGGAGGTTGTTGGCTACAGCGCCGCCGTCGACCTTGAGCGCGGCGAGGCGATTGCCCGAGTCGGCTTCCATCGCGCCGAGCACGTCGCGCGTCTGATAGGCGAGGGAGTCGAGCGTGGCGCGAACGATGTGCGCCTTCGTAGTGCCGCGCGTGAGGCCGATGATCATGCCGCGCGCATTCATGTCCCAATACGGTGCGCCGAGACCGACGAAAGCGGGCACCATGTAGACGCCGCCGGCATCCTTGACCTTCTTCGCGACCCATTCGGAGTCGGGGGCGGAGTCAACGAGACGCAGACCGTCGCGCAGCCATTGGATGGCGGAGCCGCCGACGAAAATCGAGCCTTCGAGCGCATATTCGACCTTGCCGTCAAGTCCCCAGGCAATGGTCGTCACGAGTCCGTTCTTCGACATGCAGAGATCTTCGCCCGTGTTCATGAGCAGGAAGCAGCCCGTGCCGTAGGTGTTTTTCGCCTCGCCGGGAGAGAAGCAATTCTGACCGAAGAGCGCCGACTGCTGGTCGCCCGCCATGCCTGCGACGGGAACGGAAGCGCCGATGATGGACGGAATGGTGTGACCGTAGACCTCGCTCGACGGGCGAACCTCGGGCAAGAGGCTCTTCGGCACGGTCAGATGCTTCAGGAGTGCCTCGTCCCATTCGAGCGTCTTGATGTTGAACATCAAGGTGCGTGATGCGTTCGAGTAGTCTGTCTTGTGCTCCTTACCGCCCGTGAGCTTCCAAAGAAGCCATGTGTCGATCGTGCCGAAGGCAAGCTCGCCCTTTTCCGCGCGTGCGCGTGCGCCTTCCACATGGTCGAGGATCCACTTGACCTTCGTGCCCGAGAAGTAAGCGTCGATGACGAGTCCTGTCTTCTCCTTGAACTCATCGACGAGACCTTGACGCTTCAAGTCTTCGCATATATCCGCTGTCTGGCGCGACTGCCAGACGATGGCGTTGTAGATCGGCCGTCCCGTCGTCCTGTCCCAGATGACCGCCGTCTCGCGCTGGTTCGTGATGCCGATGGCGGCGATGTCACTCGCGACGAGTCCCGACTGCTCGAGAGCTTCTCGCATGACTTCGTGCATGGAGCTCCAGATCTCTTCCGCGTCGTGCTCGACCCAGCCGGGCTGCGGGAAGTGCTGCGTGAACTCCTTCTGTGCGACGCCGACGATCTTGGAATCCACATCGAAGATGATGGCGCGATTGCTCGTCGTGCCGGCGTCAAGCGCCATGACGTATTTCTGTCCCATATTGCCACTCCTTTTCGTTCGTTTCTCGACTCTGTTCCCCTTGCCCAGTGCCGCATTGCTGCATCGCCGGGCAGATCTCGTTGGATGAAACTGTGGGGTGGTGCCTTCTTCGCGTTCCTTGATGACCGCCTCCCTTCCGGGTGAGATTCCTTCCCTGGCGGCTCGTCATATCGGGCTGCAGGAGACTTGAGGGAGCAAGGATATGCTTCCTTATTTATATCCATACGCTTGCGCGAGGATTTCGATGGGGTGGCATGTCGCCTTGCCCGAGCCGTGGCGGATCTGTAGACGGCAGGTGCCGCAGTCGGAGACGACGGTGTCAGCGCCGACCTCGGCGATGCGCTCGAAGACCTTCTCACCGACCTTCATGGAGATTTCGTACTTGTCGCCCTTGAAACCGAAGCTTCCCGACATGCCGCAGCAGCCGGCGGCGAGGTTCTCGATAGAAAGGCCGGGGATGCGCTGCAGGAAGTTGAAGGACGGCAGCCCGATGCCCTGGGCGCGCAGATGGCACGGCGCATGATAGGAGAAACGCCGCTCGATGGGGGCGAAGTCCTCGCTGAGTTCGCCGCGCTCCTCCATGATGTCGAGGAACTCGAAGGCGTCGTAAATGCCCGAGGAAATCTCGCGCATCTCGGAGTCTTCGAAAAGCTCGTGGTACTCGCTCTTGAGCATCAAAGAGCAGCTCGTGCAGCAGGCGACGACGGGAATGCCCTTCGCCTTCCAAGCGAGGATGCGCTCGGCGTTCTTCTTCGCGTTCTCGTGCGCCTCGTCGAGGTAGCCCGAGGCGACCATGGGAGCGCCGCAGCAGATGAAGGATTTGTCCGTGATGACCTCGTAGCCGTTCTTCTGCATGACGTTGATGAAGGCGCGGCCGATCTCCGGCTCGTAGTCGTTGATGTAGCAGCCCGGATAGAAGACGACCTTCTTTTCCGACGGCTTCTGCTCCATCTTGGCGAAGATGCTGTAGAAAGAATCGGGCGCGAAGGCGGGCATATCGCGCTCGCCCGCGATGCCGACGGCGGCGAAGATGCCGAGCGCCTTGCCGATCTTTATGCCGATGTTGGCGCATGTTGCGCCAAAGGGCAGGGAGCGCACGAGCTTTGCCATGCGCTCGCCGTGCGCGAGCATGTCGTCCCTCTGCGAGTGCTTGTGCGTGCGGTAGTATTCGCCGCGCTGCAGCATGTTGAGCGTTGCGACGCGCACGCCCGAGGGACAGGTGATCTCGCAGTTTTTGCAGTTCGAGCAGTATTCGAGACTGCGCTCGATATCGTCCTCGGCGAACTTCATGCGGCTGTGTGCGGGTCCCGTGAGCTTCGGGCCGGCAAAGGCGCGCGTGGCCTCCGTCACGGGGCAGTTCGCGATGCAGCAGGTGCAGGCGATGCAGTGGTCGGCGGTGTCCGGCGTGGTTTCATGCAGTTCAAAAGTTTTTTCCATCAAATTCCGCTCCTTTCACGCCTGTGCCGCTTTGTAGGCCGACGCCAGCGCCACGCCGTTGCCTGAATGCTCGCGACAGAAGTCGCATCCGGCAAGCTCGCGCCCGATGACGTGGACATTTTCGAAGACGAGTGCGCCTTTTTCATCGACGGGGCGAAGCATTTCGTCCGTGCGGATGCCCGCCTTCATGAAGGGCTGAGCATCAAAGATGTCGGCAGCCGTCCACTTCTCGGGGTCTTTTTCGCACGCGACGGGCAAATCGAAGATCGGCTCATAGGCTTCTCCGGGATTCTCGGAGATGAGTCCGGCGCTGTAGAAGCCACCCGTCGCGAGGATGAACTTCTCGGCGCGGTAGTCCTTCTCGTGGACGCCTGTGACGCGAATGGAAAGGCAACGCTTGCCATCTGCCGAAAAGCCCGTGACGTGCGCGTTTTCGAAGAATTCGACGCCCATGCGGCGCGCCGCTTTCATGAGCACATCGCGCAGGCGCATGCCGTTCGCCGAGGGCGGCATGGCGGTCGTCTCAAGGATCTTTCCCTTCATCGCTGCCTGCAGCTTTTTGAAGACCCTTTGTCCACGCACGCCGAGGATCTGCGGGAAGATGAAGACGCGGTTTGCGCCGTCCTCGGCGGAGAGTTGGCGGCTGACCGTCGTTGCACCGTCGCCCTCAAGCCAGCGTGCGGCGTCGAGGATCGAGAGATCGCGCTCGGCGACGGCTTCAGGCATGACCTCGAACGTGCGGATGCTCGAAGCTTCCTTGAGCGCATCGGCGAGGTTCGCCGCGATCATCTCGGGGTAGCAGTCCTTGAGCCCCTTGACGCCGACGACGATGACGTCCTTGCCGGTGAAGTCCGGCGCCTGCATGGATGAAGGCACAAGGCACGAGGGCTTCAAGGTGCCGACGGGCGTCACAGCGGATTGTTGCTCATGCAGGCTGCCGCAGTAGGGGAAGCCCTCCTCTTCCATGAGCTTGAGGAAGAAGTCGGCAGCTTCCTCGATGGAAGCTTTGCCGATTCTATGGTAAGGATGCTCGGCGGGCAGCTGCTCGATTGCCGCCAGGGGATCCTTCACCCATGTGTGTGCTTCGTCGTAGCCGAGGAGGTCGATGAGTCCGCTGTTCAAGGGGAAAGAACCCGAGCCGTAGAGGAATACGCTCGCTTTTTTGCCGTTTTTGGCGCAGACGATGGCAGCCATGAGACCGGCAAAGCCACCGCCGATGATTGCTACGTCCCGTTGTTTCATGCTTTCTTGCCTCCATTGACATTAAAGGAAAGCTCGTAGAGAGCTCGCGTCATCTCCGTCTCGCGGATGTTGCGTCCCATGAGGACGGGGCGCACGCCCTTCCAGCGGCCCTGCAAAAAGCCCTTGAGCTGGCCGAGCGAATCCTTCGCGCCCTCTGTGCTGCCGACGCGTCCGAAGATGCCGGCGGCGCGCAGGCTGCAGAAATTGCCCTGGCACGTGCCCATGCCGAGGCGCGTGCGGCGCCGGATGTCGTTGATGATGTGGCTGTCCGCGCTCTTTGCGATCTCCTCGATCTCTGCGAGCGTGATGTTCTCGCACTCGCATACGAGCGCGCGCGACTCCGGCTCCTCTTCGAGGCGCTTGGCGACGCGCTCGAAGGCGTCCGGGCCGAGGCGCGTTGCCGCGAGGTTCGTGCCGAAGGACGGGAAGTACTTCGCCGCCTTCTTCTTCGCCTCCTCGCTGACTTCGGGCACGAGCGGCTCGTCGGCCGTGCGGCACGGCGTCTTGACGTTGAGCTTCTCGGCGATCTGGTCGCTGATGCGCTCCGCCATCAGACGGTACGTCGTGAACTTGCCGCCGACGATCGTCATCATGCCCTTGAGCCCGTCTTTTTCGTGGTCGAGAATCACGAAGCCGCGCGACGCGCCGCGGCCCGATGCGCCCGGCTGCTTGTAGAGCGGACGCGAGCCGGCGAAGGCGCGCAGAATGCGGTAGTGGCGAAGATCCTCGAAGGTCTCTTCACCGATCTTCATCAATGCCTCGATCTCCTCATAGGACGAGCTCGTGTCCTCGGGATCGTCGATGCTCATCGACGTCGTGCCGAGGATCGTGATCGAGCCGTGCGGCACGAAGATGTCGCCGTCCGACGGCTTGTGCAGGCGATTGACGACGTGGTTCGCGAGGCGCTGGTTGAAGGCGATGAGCGTGCCCTTGTCGGGCTGCACGGGGACGTTGAGTCCCGCAAGCTCTGCGACCTTCTCGCACCAGCCGCCCGCCGCATTGACGAGGATGTCGCAGGCGATGTCGTATTCCTCGCCCGAGAAGCGATTGCGCACGCGCACACCTTCGAGCTCGCCGTTCTTCTGCAAGATGCCGACGACTTCGGCGTATGTCTTGTAGCGGCCGCCGTAGCGTACGGCGGAAGCGACGTTCTGGCACGACATGCGGAAACCGTCGATCGCCGCGTCGGGCACGGCGTAGGCCGAGACGATGTGACGCGACAGGCGCGGCTCCATGCGGAAAGCCTCATCGAGCGTCAAGGGGCGCGCCTCGATGCCGCTCGCCCGACAGCCTTCGACCCAGCTCGCCTCGAAGTCCGCATCGTCCGAGTCGAGACGCACGAACATGCCGCCGATCGGCTCGACGCACGACTTGCCGATCTTTCGGAGGATCGTGTTCTCCTCGATGCACTCCTTGGCAGCCTCCTGATCCTTGACGGCGTAGCGTCCGCCGCTGTGCAGAAGACCGTGGTAGCGCGAACTAGCGCCGTTGACGAGATCTTCCTTTTCGAGCAGCAGCACGTCGATGCCGCGCATGGCGAGATCGCGCAGAATGCCGACGCCCGTAGCTCCTCCTCCGATGACGACGACCGTTGCCTTCTCCATATCGTTCTCCTTTCTTCAAAAGCACGGATAAGATGAAGCCTCTCCGTGTCTGCCGATCTGCCCGAGCGCTGCCGCGCAGCGCGGTGCTTTGAGTTTTGCGCCGTGCAGGAAATATTCTTGGACATGAAACGAAATTTCACTACAGCCTGACAAGCAATACGATTTTTCGTTTCCAAGAGACGCAAAAGCCACTTTTTCTTGACAAGTTCATGGTATCATAAATTTTCAGATTTATCAATATAAAATCGAGGAATTTCCAACGAAAAAAAGAAAATTATTGCGGCGACATTTTGAAGGAGAACATTTTGGCACATGCCATGCGAGGCGGAAGGTTGCTCGTTTTGCTCCTGTCGTAGTATAATGGGGGCGAGAGGAGGCAGACGGCATGGCGATTCAGATGGACGGACAGAAGGAGCGATATAAAAGCTGCATCGAGCGCTTGTGCCTGATGGATGATACGTTCTTCAACGTATGTATGGACGGCTATCTCGCGGGGATGGCGTGCATCCTGCGCATCATCCTGGCGCTGCCGGAATTGATTGTCGAGAGCGTCACGGTGCAGAAGACGACGGACAGCCTCCATGGCCGCGGTGTGAGGTTCGACGCCTTCGCGCGAGCGGGCGAGAGGCTCATGAACATCGAGGTGCAGCGGGACGATCGAGGGGCTGTGCCTGAGAGAGCGCGATTCAACAGCAGCATGATGGATGCGAGGGAACTCCAGAAAGGCGAGGAAGTGACGGAATTGCCCGAGACGTATGTGGTGTTTATTACGGAAAAAGACGTTTTAGGCAAGGGGCTTTCGCGCTATCATATTGAGCGAACAATCAAAGAAACGGGCGAAGGCTTTGGTGATCGATCACATATCATCTACGTCAACGGTACAATACAGGATGAGACGCCGTTGGGCAGGCTGATGCACGACTTCTTTTGTCAAGATGCGGAGAAGATGTATTATGAAGAACTGAGAAATCGAGCGAGTTTTTTCAAGAACGAAGAAGGAGGTCGAGTCGAGATGTGCAAGATCATGGACGAGATTCGTCAGGAAGGTATTAACTGGGGCATGGAGCGTGATCGTTTGGAGAGTTTGCGGACAATCATGCAGACGATGCAGTTGTCAGAAGATGAAGCGATGAACGCACTTTTGATTCCGCCCGAAAAGAGGGCGAAGTACAAGGAGCTTTTGGCGCAGTGAGCGATGAACTCGTATTGTGAAATATACGAAATGAAATACATGCGCGGCAAAAAGGAGGCGAAAGCGTGACGCGTGAGGACTATGTCAAGTCGCTGATCAAATCGAACGGCTGCAATCTCAAGGAATTCGCGGCGAAGATCCACATGCCGTACACGACGCTTCTTTCCATATTGAATGGCTCCATCGGCGGCGCGGCGATGGACAACGTGCTGAAGATCTGCCGTGCGCTCGATCTGACCGTCGAAGAGCTCAACAATATCGTCGCGAAGTCCGCACCTGCGCGTGGGCAGGAAGCGGACGGCATCGACCCGCATTTATTGGAGTTGATCCGCAAGCTGCCGATGGAAAAGCAGCTTGCGCTGAAGCTGCTTTTGGCAGATATGTGAAGGCGCAGCAGGAAGGGAAATCCTTCGTGAAGAATCTGCGTTCTTGAAAGCTGCTGTGCTCCCTAAAAGAGCGGGCAGCTTCTTTTTGCATCGTTTTCGGGCACAAAAAAACGCCGCAGATGCGGCGCGATTTGCATGGCTGGGGTAGCTGGACTCGAACCAACGCATGCGGGATTCAGAATCCCGTGCCTTACCAACTTGGCGATACCCCATTGACGAGCGTTGCTGTCAACGTTGACTATTATAGGAGAAAATACGTATACTGTCAATCCCTTTTTTTATAAAAATTTATGATTCAAAGATTCTTTGGCTGACAGGAATATAAAAACAAGCTATAATATAACTGGAGGGAATGGCATAGAAAAGGGGGATTCTTCATGCAGACAATCGAGGATTTCTACCGTGAAGCGCTGAAAAAGGCCACAGGGCGAGAGGAGTTCGAGTACGATCCCGAGCAGCTCAACTGTCTTTTCCATCCGACAGTGCATGAGCCGGTCTGGGGCGAGGAAAAGCTTTCGGACGAAGGGCAGAAGAAAGCGCTCACGAAGGATGCGCATGCCGTCTTGGAAGACGTCCTCGCGGGCAAGCGGGCGGGGCGCAAGGCGTACATCCTGCTCGCGCCGGCGTTCCTCGGACAGTATCACGATGTCAAGACGGGGCAGATCCGCAATGCCTTCCGCAAGATGGGGTTCGACGGTCTCGTCGAAGTCGCGCTCTTCGCCGACATCCTGACGCTCAAGGAAGCTTTGGAGTTCGACCGCAACATTCAGTCGGAGTCGGATTACATGCTCACGAGCTGCTGTTGTCCCATGTGGGTGGCGATGATCAAGAAGAGCTTCCGGCATCTCATGCCGCATGTGCCGCCGTCCGTCTCGCCGATGATCGCTGCAGGACGCACGGTGAAGAAGCTCTATCCTGACGCCTTGACCGTGTTTTTAGGGCCGTGCATGGCGAAGAAGACGGAGGCGAAAGATCCTGACCTCGTCGGCGCCATCGACCATGTGCTGACGTTCCAGGAGTGCAAGGACATCTTTGATCGCCTCGGCATTCAGCCGCAGGATCAGTCGGACAAGAAGCGCGTCTACTCGTCGGAAGCGGGACGCATCTACGCCTACGCAGGCGGCGTATCCCAGGCGGTGCAGATGACGCTTGACCGGCTGAATCCCGAGCGTGCGATCAAGGTGCGCTCGCGCCATGCGAACGGCGTCGCCGAGTGCAAGCAGATGCTCAACGCCCTCATGGAAGGAGAGGTCAAGGCGAACTTCTTCGAGGGCATGGGCTGCGCGGGCGGCTGTGTCGGCGGTCCGAAGAAGCTCATTCCGCAAGAAGAGGCGAAGGAGCATGTCAAGGCGTACGGCAAGCGCTCGCCGTACCGCACGCCGCTCGACAATCCCTACGTCTTGGAGCTTCTGACGCGCCTCGGCTTCTACACGCTCGAAGGGCTGTTGTACGACGAGACCTTCTTTTCAAGGAAGCGCTTTGCCTGACAAAGGAAGCAGTCTTAAACTAAAAATGAAAATGAGACGGTGCATATGTCGCATTCGGCATATGCACCGTCTTTTTGTGCCGCGATATCCTCCGAATCTGTCTTGCCGCCGTTTGTAGCGGGCGGCAGCTGCAGGAAATATTTCAAGAGGAGCGCTGCATGAGAACACTTGCCAAACGTATGTTCTATATGCTATACTGATTTAGCGAACAAATGTTTGGATAAGATGGGAGGAAGAAGGAATGAAGTATTGGGATTTGCCTGAGGATTGGGAGATCGAGGCGGCGCTGCCCGAATATGTCGATGGGGAGGGCGACGCCACGCGCCTTTTCTTGGCGGACGGTACGGATCGTCTCGTGCGGGCGCGTCTGCGCACTGTGCTGGAGCGTTTGGCAAGGCGTCATTGCCGTTCTCTGCCGCTGCTGCGTGCGTGGGCGAAGGAGCGCACGGCGCTTGCGCAGACGGCGCCCTTGGCGATTGCATCGGAACTCGTGCTCGTGCCCTTTCGCGCACGGCGGCCGCGCATTCGAGGCGATGCGGCGATGGGCGTCGTGAATGCCATGCACGCGCAGCTCGTTCGCGCTGAAGAGTCGGCTGAGATCGAGCTTTCCTGTGGCAGGCGCATCCGTGCGCTTTGGGGCGCGGCAACCCTCGCCGCCCATCTTCGCGCGGCGGAAATCCTGCGTCAAGACCTCGATGCAAAGACCGAAGCTGCCGTACTGCGCCGCCTCTTCTGGCAGAAGGCATGGAATCGTGCCGCTTTAGGAAGGAAATAGAAGAAAATGAAAGAACGTGCGTAGAGCGCCGCAGCGAAATGGGCTGCGGCGCTCTTTGCTGTATGGCGTGAAGAATAGAAAAGCCCCCCAAGCTAGCACCTTGGGGGGCTTTTCGCGTACCGAATTTGATCACAACGTTTGCCACCCACAGTATAACATATTCCGTAATCGCATGCAAGGCACACGCGTCGTCTTCTCCTGCCGCCGTTCGTGTACGCGCCGTTCCTCCCAAACTTCCCGTCGAGTCAACCATCACTCGGCTTTTGCGCCTGCCGCATCCTCTTCGCTACAATAGCGGCAAGCGCTAATACATAGAGGAGCCGGTTCCTCGCCCAAGGGTGAGGAAAATGACGATCAACGAAATGGTTTTACAGTCGCAGAGGGGAAATGGCGAAGTTCTGGCAGAACTTTGCGAGAAGTTTCAGGGGATGTTCTTTCGCGCGGCGCGGCAACGCCATCTGCGCACCGTATTTGAGGACGCTTTGCAGGCGGCACGCGAGAGCTTCCTGCGCGCCGTGCGCGATTTCGACGCGGCGCTCGGCGTGCCGTTCGAGGGCTTTGCCAAGCGCCGCGTCTACGGCGATCTGCATACCTTCTTCCGCCGCGAGCGTGCCTATTGGCAGCGCGAGGTGCATCCGGGAGATGACGAGGAGGGCAAGAGCTTCTGGGAGTCTGTCGTAGATGATGCCGCAGGCGGCACGGCTGCAAACTTCGCGCTCAAGGATGCGCTCTTCGCTGCGATGAGGACGCTGTCGGAGCGCGAGAAGGAGCTTCTGTCGCTCGTCTATCTTGCGGATTGGAGTCTCAAGGAAGCCGCCGCGAAGCTCGGTCTCAGCGCTGCCTATGCCGCCGTCGTCAAGCGGCGTGCGCTGCAGAAGCTGAAGAAGCTGCTCGTGTGATCGGAGAATATGGGAAAACGGCGAAAGGTCAGCGCCTTCGGCTTGACCTCTTGGGGCTTCATGGCAAAAAAAATCATCGCCTTGCTTAAGGAAAATGGAGGAAGCTACGATATAATTGCTGTAAAGTGATAGGGAGGTCGGCGGAGACCTCTGGGCATATCAGGGAAGACAGTCGCAGCGTAAGGAAGCGCGTTTCTTTGGCTGTGGCGTCAATGATCAGGGAGGTTTTTGCTGTGCCACTAGTAGTAAAGAACAATATGCAGGCAGCGAATACGCTGAACACGCTGAACAAGAACGAGAAGGACCGTGCGAAGAGCCTTGCACAGGTTTCCTCGGGCATGAAGATCACGAGCGCGGGCGACGATCCGTCCGGCCTGTCGATCTCTGAGCGCATGCGCGTGCAGATCCGTGCGCTCGATCAGGACAACCAGAACACGCAGAACGGCAACAGCATGATGAAGGTCGCCGAGGGCGCTGTCGCCTCGACCGTCGAGATCTTGCGCACACTCAAGGAGAAGTGCATCAATGCGGCGAACGACACGAATACCGATGACGACCGCGCGACGATTCAGAAGGAAATGGACGCGATGGTCGACCAGATCAACGACAACGCGAACATCCAGTACAACGGCAAGATTCTGATGAGCGGCACGTACAATAACCAGGTGCTCCCAGATGGTGGCGGCACGAAATCCTCTTGGGCGAATCAGTCGTTTGCCGAGGGGACGAATCCGTCGGGTACGGCATTGACCAATTACAAGGATCGTAATGGGAATAGTTTGGGGATTTTGCCAACGGACTGGATGACTGTTTCCTATGTCAAAGATGGCAAGACATACGAGAAGACGTTCCGCGTCGGAAGCTTTAACTTGACGGCTTGTTTTACTAATACTGCAAGTGGAACTGGAAAGTTTGTTCCAGATCCGGGCAATACGGATTTGGAGGCTTATCAAGGCCCGGCACCTAATGGATTGTCCAAGGTCGGCATTGATCAGTATGGGCATGATGTCGTTACAGCGGACGGCAAGGATGCTCTGACGATTCGCGCGAAGAATGGCGGCACGACGGGTCAGATTGGCGGCGTGACCTTCTGCCTGACCGATTCACAGGGCAATATCAAGAAGGCGCAGAACAATATGTTCGACAAGTTCCAGATGACGGTGCGCGCCCAAGATCCGACGCCCGACAATGCTATGGTCTTCCAGATCGGCACCCGCTCGAACCAGGCGGTCAAGGTCGGCTTCACCGATATGCACGCGAAGGCGCTCGGCATGATGGGGTCTGACTCAAAGGCGATTCAGGTCACGACGCGCGCACGCGCCAATGCGGCGGTCAATGTCATCGAGAACGCCATCGGCATGTGTCTCGATCAGCAGACGGTGCTCGGCGCGGCGCAGGCTCGTCTGCAGTTCACGTCGTCAAACATCATCACGGCGAGCGAGAACACGCAGGGTGCCGAGTCGACGATTCGCGACGCCGATATGGCGAAGGCGATGACGGACTACACGAAGAGCAATATCCTCACGCAGACGGCGCAGGCCATGCTCGCACAGGCGAACCAGTCGTCGAGCGGCGTGCTGAGCTTGCTGCAGTAAGTATACAGGTGGCTTTTGCCGCCTCAATGCCCTGCCGAGGCAGGAGTCGAGAAGGAAAGAAAGCCACCACATCTTGTGGTGGCTTCTCTTGCGATAGAAAGGAAGATAAGAAATGAGAGGAATGAGCAAGAAGGACGCCTTGGCTTGTCAAGTCAGCCTTGGTCTCTTTGCCGGCCTCCTCGGCATTGCCTCGACGGCGCACGGTGCGCCGATTGCTGACGGCGGCGGCCCAGCGAATAATGGCGTGCGTGCAGGCAGTGCCGCGATCAGTCAGTCAGGAACGACGACGAACATCACGAGCACCACGACGAACAATGTCATCGGCTGGAAGGATTTTTCCGTCAAGAGCGGTGAGACTGTGCAGTTTGATGGCGGCGCAAAGACGAACAATTACCTCAATATCGTCACGGGCAATGTGACGTCGCATATCGACGGCGAGATGAAGGGCGGCAACAACGTCTATATCGCCAACACGCATGGCGTCATCTTCGGCAAGGGTGCGAGCGTCGATGTCGGCAATCTGTATGTGACGACGCAGGATTTGACGGGTGTCGACTATTCGCAGGCTGCGAACAGCAGCAAGATCGGCGATGGTACTGTCATTGACACGCCAGCAAACGGGAAGGCGGCTTCGTCGGCAAAAGCCGATGTCGTCAGCCTCGTCGATAATACCTCTGGGAAGAACTTGAAAGCAGCTAAGATTGTCCTCGAGGGCAGGAGCGTTCGCATCATGAACGATGCGAATATCGAGTCGAGCGAGGTCTATACGCTTGCCAATACAGATCCACTGAAGGTGGAGGCGGGTGGCACAAAGACGGTGCGCCCGTATACGGGCTATGTGCATGTCGGTCATACGAATACCGGAGTCTTACCAGGAGATCCTCTGCCGACCGTAGGAGCTGGAGGAAAGTACAAAAACTTGACGGGGGACAATCTGTACAAGCTGATTGGCTCGGAATATGAGCTGGACCTCATGGAAAAGAACAAGAACTATATGCTGCGCAGCGATATCACCCTGACCGGCACGCATACGCCGTATGGCACGAGCACGGATCCGTTCAAGGGCAAATTCGATGGCATGTTCCATGAAATCTCAGGTTTGACGCTTGGCGCGGGCACGAGTGCGGAATATGTGGGACTGTTCGGCACGACAAAAGGCGCGACCATTATGAACGTCGGGCTGAAGAATGCAAATCTTTCCTCTGTTCAATATGGCGGCGGTCTTGTCGGTCATGCCAAAGAAAACACGGTTATTAGTGCCGTCTATAATGAATCGACGACAAGTATTGGTGCGGGAAGCTATGCAGGCGGCATCGTTGGAATGTTGGATGGTTCATCATTAGATCATGCCTATAATGCTGCGACTGTGACGCAAGGGGGAGGACTGGCTGGAGCTATAACTGGCAATGTCAAGATATATGCTGTTTATAATACTGGGACAACTACAGGTGGAGTTTCTGCTGGTGTTTATCAGGTTTTGGACAATTATGTTGCAGGCAGTTTTATTAAAGACGCATATACTACGACTGCCGATTTGACTGCACCAACGACCCAAAATTTTATTTTTAACTCCTATACCAAGAATTCTAATGGTAAAGCAACCCTTGTTGTACCTAGCGGTACACCGGTGGAAAAGGATGCCAAACAGGCAGCAACCTACGCTGGTTGGGACATCTCCGACGAGGGTGGTGCGAACAAGACATGGCGCATCTTCGCGGGGCAGTCGACGCCGCTTCTTACCGCCTTTATGAAAGGGACAGTGCAGGCGGAGTATTCGTATGCCGATTTTCAGCAGGCGAATCACGGGCATTCGGACAATATCGCTTCCGGCTATACGGTGCAAGCGGAGGACAAGACGAACGGCAGCTATGTCAAGCGCCCAGGTACGGAGAGCAATGGGGGCAAGGACATCACCAAGCGCACTTACAATGCCGACTATCTGAAGATCGCGCATAAGGACGGCGACAACTACACGCCCGTCACGAGCGTAGGTACGACGGATGATGACATCAAGCTCTACGGCGCGAAGGATCGCAGCCTTGTGGAACTGAACAAAGCGGACTCGCAGGGCAAAGGCGGCGGCGGCGGCCGACGCAATGCGGGCAAGGAAGCCATGCTCGTCAGCGGGCAGCACGGCTACGACATCGCGGGTGCGAACGTCACGATCGACAAGCGCAAGGTTATCGGTGATGTTGGCCAGATGGGCAAAATCCAGCGTGAGTACGACGGCACAGCGAACGCCGGAGATGCGTTCAAAGCAGCGCTCACGGCGGGCAATGTCGTCGTGCGAACCGAAGGGCTCGTCGACGGTGATGGCGCAACGATGACCATAAATACCAACGGCGTGACGTTCCGCGAGAAAGGCAACTGGACGTCAGGCGCGGCTCTAAGTCCCAATGCTGGATACAACAAGTCGATCTATGTAGACAGCTCCAAGGTGCATTTCGGCAACGCCGACGGCAATTACGAATTTGATGCGACGAAGATCAACGACAAGAAGCTCACGGGCAATATCCTTCAGAAGACGATCAAGGCGAAGCTGACTACGGATACGGGGATCAACAAGACGTATGACGGCACATCGGCTGTCATTGGCGCTGCTTATCAGCCGAATCCCAATCTTGTTTTGGATTCGGCGACGCCGCTTGTGGCATCGGGTGATGTAAAGCTAAACCAGGCTGATGTCACGGCGAAGTACAAGACGAAAGCGACGAATGAGGAAGCAAAGAACGCAGGCGCGCACGATGTCGCATATGAAGGTGTCAAGCTCACGAGCACGACTCCTGGGATGACGAAGAACTACAAGCTCGTCGATCAGGAGGGCAATGTCCTTTACCGTGAGGCCATTGACGATGATCCGAATGCAGCTGCCGCCGTGACTTCGGGCGGCACGCTCTGGGGGAAAGGCACGATTGCAAGGCGCAAGCTCGATGTAAACCACTTCAGCATCACGGGCGCTTCGAAGGAATACGACGGCAAGGACTACCTCCTCGTTGACGGCACGGAGCATAAGGTGGAGGTTGCGGTCGATGCGAATGCCGGCACTGCTACGGACACGCAAAAAGGTCTTGTCGAAAAGGACAAGAACAACCTCCAATTCACGATCAGCGCCACAGACGGCAAGGCATACTACAAGAACGCCAGCAATGCCAATACGAAGGATGTTTACTCAGCTACAAGCCCCAACGGCGCGCAGTTTCTTTCCTATACCCTTAAAGCGAGTGGCTCGGCGCTCGAAAACTATGCGTTCGAAGATGGCGCTACGACGAAAGACCTTACGACTACAGACACGTATGACATCAAGAATACAGCCACAATCAAACCGCGCACGATTACGCTCGACCTCTTGAAGAAGACGGGTATCGACAAGGTGTATGACGGCAATGCGAACGTCAAAGATGAGAACAAGGTCTTCGGCACGAACTTCGACTATGCCGCGGGCGCGACGGACAAGCACAAGCTCGTCGCGGGCGACGGCGCGAGCATCACGGCGACGTCTGCCGTCTACAAGAAGAAGGCGAGCGGCTTGGAGACTGCCGACAAGGACGTCTCGCGCACGGCGACGGGCGATGTTATTGAAGATGGCAAGGGCGTCGAGTACAAGATCGGCCTCGCGGGTACGAATGCCGCGACGAACTATCGCCTGAAGTATGGAACGAACACGACGAACGGCGGCGCAACCGATACCATCACGATGACGGGCACGGGCAAGATCACGCCGAAGAAGCTGACGCTTACCTCTACTTCGACAGTCACGCGCGGCTACAATGGCGGCTCGGAGGCTTCGGCGTCGCTGCTGGATGGCAAGCATACCCTCGACGGCAAGATCTCGGGCGATACGATCGCGCTCAATACGGGTACCGGCACTACGATCACGGGAACGTATTACAAGGACGCGACGAAAGCTGAGAAGGCCGTAAACCGCGGCACGGACTATACCGTGGCATATACGGGCATCTCGAAGGCTCTCACGGGAGCGGACAGCGGCAACTATGAGATTGACGATGCGTTCGACGTCCTCGGCGATATCACGAAGATGGTCCTGACGAAGGACAACCTCAAGATACTCTTGAAGAGCAAGGTCACGAAGACGTACGATGCGAACGAACGTGCCGAGGCGGACGGACTGCGGAAGCTCACGGTCGATGGGACGGAACTCAAACCGGGCATCGGCTACGAGATTGAGCGGGCGAACTCCGTATATTACAATACACTTGCCAATACAGGAGACTTCAAGGCACCGAACGCAAACGCGCAGGAGGATGATGGCGCTACACTGCACGCAGGTGCCGCTGCCTATGGCGTCAAATATAAGATCAAGCTTCTCGGAGATGCCGCAGGGAATTACGAGCTTGGCAACTGGACCGATGGGAATGCGGCGACAACAGGAAAGTACACGGTGGACGGCAATCGCATCACCTTCGAGCAGGAAGGCGTCGGCTACATCCAGTCGCGCAAGATGTATGTGAGCCTCAGCGGCAACGCCAAGAACCCGGAAATGACCACGAAGTCCTACGACGGAACGACGAAACTGATCCTCCAGGGAGCGACCAGCGGAGATCCGTTCCTCAGTCTTGGCAATGGCGGACAGAAGGACGCGGGATTTGCCACGAAGGATGATGGTTTGTATGATGCGTCAAATATCTCGACGGGCGCTTATCAAAATCGCAATGCCGGCGTTGCAGACGACAAGGTTCTCTATACGCCGAAGGTTACTGGTGTGCAGACGAACTATGTTTTCTACCATGCGCCGGACGGTGGCTCGACGTATGCGGGACAGAAATGGGATGCTGCGCATGCGCCACTTACGGGCAAAGGCACGATCACCCAGGCGGATCTTCTCGTCAAGGCTCCTACGGACGTCCGGCGGCAGTACAACGGTGATACCAATGTGGATGCGGTGCAGGGCAAACTGATCTTGGCGACGCAGAAAAAGCACGAATCGGCGCCGGGAGCAGACGATGCAAACCGCTCCACGGGTGTACTTGACGACGTCCAGCTCAATGAGATCGACCCGTCGAAGGACGGCACGGGCGCAGGCCTTTCGGACAAGTACTATCGCCACTACAATGCTGCGGATGTCAATGTGGATGCTGCTGCGCAGGATCAGGCGAAGTATGTGACGTATCGTCGCATCAAGCTTACGGGCACGGATGCAGGGAATTATCGTCTGGTCTATGCGGTAGGCGGAGGAGAAAAGCCTCTCGACAAGGATGCGGATTACGCCGGCTACTATACAATGACGGGCAAGGGCATTATAGAAAAGCGCCAGGTCAATAAAGATGATTTCCGCTTTGATTTTGCGGGCGTCAAGAAGGTCTACGACGGAGATACTCCCGTAAAGTACGACAACGATTCGACGAAAGCGGCGAATTACATCACGAAGGTTGCTGTTGATCTTGGCGGCACGATCGGTGAGAAGTCTCTTGGCTATACGCTGGTTGAGGCCAACTATCTGGACAAGAACGTAGCTGCAAATTCGGGTACGGGTAATGTCACCTATAAGCTCAAGCTCAACGATGACCTGCTGAAGAACTACGATTTCGCCGATCTCAACAATACGGCGGGACAGGCTGTGGGCTACAGCTACGACAGTGCGAACAACACCATTACGCGCACGCTCGGCGTCGGCACGATCACGAAGCGTCCCGTCTATGCACATGTCGTCAACTCCAATGTGACGAAGACGTACAATGCGAAGAAGGACGTCATCGATGAGAGCGGCGCTAAGCTTTCGGGCGACCAGCTCGTGACGTTCGACAACGTCAAGAACGGTGTTGCTCAGGCGGAAGCCGGACTGATTAAGAAGGACAATCTCGGAAACGCGACGACGGCTTCCTACACGGAGAAGAAGGTCGGCGATCAGAACAGAACGATCGACTATACGCTTGCTCTCAGCGGCAATTCAGCGCTCTTCAATAACTATGAATTGCAAGATGAGAATGGCCATGCGACGTTGACGACGCATACGAACACGATCAACCGCCGTGCGCTGAGGCTCAAGGCCGATGCGGTCACGAAAGTATTCGACAACACGCCTAATGTCAAGGTCGGCGGCGTAGATTCCCCGAATGACGGACTGCATTTCTTTGACGGCAATGATAAGCAGTGGGATGACAGTCTCACGCCTGTACAAGATGATGTCAAGATCGACACCGTCGCCCCCAACGTCTATGCGCGTGAATACAAGTCGAAGAATGCGACGAGGACAGAAGAGGATAAGAAGAACAACGTCAACTATACGGGTATCAAGCTCACGGGCACGGATGCAGCGAACTACTATCTCGCCGACAGCGAGAAGAACGCGCTCCAGGGCAATGATACGGCAGGTTACACGATGACAGGCGACGGCGAGATCACGCCGTTCCAGGTCACGCGTGCGAATTTCAATCTGAAGCTCAAAGACTTGGACAAGACGTATGACGGCAATGTCTTCGTCAAGGATGGCACGCCTGAAAACCCTGCGGGATGGAAAACCAGTCATATCGACAAGAGCGAGATCACAGACGGCTCGAACAACCATCTCTACGATCTCGATGTCGATAAGGTGGCGTCGGCGACGTATCGCAATGCTGCGGATACGGCGGACGACAAGAACGTGGACACGGGCAAGAAGGTGCTCTTCAAGCTCAAGTTCACGAAAGATACGCTGAACAACTTCGATTTCGACGCTCTCAAGACGGCGGATGCCAACGGCAGCCGCATGATTGACGGCGTTTACCATGCCTACGATACGGGCAAGATCACGCCGAAGGATCTGCGCGTCAAGCTCGATGGCTATGCACGCAAGGCGTATGACGGCACGGCGGACGTCAAGGACGTCGAGGATCGCCTGTCCTTGGTGAAGGAGGATATCGTTTCAGGCGACGAGGTTTCTCTCGGAAGCTCGAAGGGCTACTATCAGCAGGGGACTGCCGCCGGATCGCCGAAGGTGGCGAATGCGAACATCGCGCCGGCGGCGGCGAACGCGAACGGCTACGACGTCGCCTATACCGTGCAGAGCGATGGAGCGGACAGGAACAACTATCGCTTCATCAATGCGGCGGACGGCACGGTGGTCGACCACAACGGCGGCAGCATCTATGCCAAGGGCGACATCGAGAGGCGCAAGCTCTATGCGAGCACGAAGCCCGTCGAAAAGACGTACAACGCTGATACGGATGTGCGTATCAACAATGCGCCGGCAAATGCCAATGACCTCGTGGAATTCCACGACGCCGAGGGCAAGAAGGATGTGGTCTTTGCGTCTGGCTCTTACGGCACGAATGCGACGACGGCAGCCTATGTGGCAAATCCCGCCGTCCCGTCTGCCGCTGCTGCAGATGCGTCCGATACGGCGAACAAGTGGGTCAAGTACACGCTCAAGATCGACGGTCAGGATGCCGGCGGCACGGACTATGCGAACAACTACGTCGTCTACGACGAGGAGCACCCGAACAGCGTCCTCTATGATGCGGCGGCGGGGACGAACGACGGCCTTACGACGACGGCGAACAAGATCAACCGCGCACCTTTGACGGTGACTGCAGGCTACGCGACGAAGCAATACGACGGCGGCAAAAAGGTCAAGAACCCGAGTCCCAACACGCTCCTGAACATCACGGGAGGCTGGAAAGGTACGGACGGCGGCGATCTGAACCGCACGGACTACACGGCGACGTATCTCGATGAGAATGTCAACAAGGAAGGCGTCGACTACGGCAATATCCAAATCGACCCCACGGGAACGACGAAGGTGTCGAATTATACCCTGTCGTACAACGGCAAGGAAGTCGCGCGAAATGGCGAAACCTACAGTCTGCACGGCGATGGCGAGATCACGAAGCGTATCCTGACGGGTGACGACCTCAAGGCTGGCTTTACGACGACGCCGATCAAGAAGTCGTACGACGGTACAGCGGACGTCAAGAACCCCGTGCAGTATGTCAACTATATGCGCACGCGCTACACGAAGGACGACGGCACGCCGCTCGACCTTAGGGCGGATGGCTATACGGTCGAGCGCGCCGACTATGTCGCGAGTGCGAATACCGCGGCGAAGGACGTCGGCAAGAGAAAGGATGTCAAGTTCCAGTTCGCCTTAAGCGACGGCAACTTTGACTATTCGCATCTGACGGATGCGAAGCGCGGTGCCGATGGCGTCTACCGCTTCAGCCAGAACTATGACCGCGATGCGTCGGGCTTTGGGCGCGGTGAGATCTTTGGTAGGCGCGTGGCGCTGACGCTCCACCTCGTGCAGAAGGTCTACGACGGCACGACGGAGGTCAAGGGCGGCTACTATACGAAGGACGAGAAGACGGGCAAGTTCGTTGAACACAATCCGAACCTCGACTGGAAGAAGGTCATCACGCTCGACGGCGACGGCAAGATCGGTGGCGACGAGAACAGTGGCTTTGCACATGGTGAGAAGCTCGACTTCAACGCGACGGGCGAATATACGGATGCTAATGCGAACCGCGACCCGCATTACACGGGGCCGCTGCAGCCGGCGAACAAGGACGTCACCTACAAGATGCGCCTCAAGGATGATGCAGCGAACAAGAACTACACCTTCCAGATTCGCGTCGTCGATGCGGCGGGCAATACGTTGAAGACCGCTGCGTCGGAGACTACGACGTTCATCGATCCCGCGGACAGCACGGTGCATGACGGGCACAAGTTCGACGGTCTCGGCAACATCTGGCAGAAGCAGCTGACGCTCACGAAGACGAACGGCTGGGGCAAGAACTACGACGGTAACGCCAATGTCACGAATGCCGTGAAGAAGGGGCTGCAGTTCGACGGCGTTGCACAGCGTGACACGGGGTTCTTCAACTTCAGTGACCCCGCAAATGCGAGGGCCAACACCTTCGCTGGGAAGCTCTCGGGACGCTACGGCGACCGTGCTGTGGAAGGCTCCTTCCTTGACACGCCGGGCAATACGGCTGTCTATAAGCATGTCAAGCGCCCGCAGGGCAATCTCAACGGTACGCCCGAGGCGCGCGACGTCGAGCTTACGGGCATCAAGGATGCCCTTGCCAGCCTGCAGACGCCCGGTTCCGTCGCAAACAACTACTTCTACGACGGCGACAACACCGTCTACGGCACGGGTGTCATCAAGCCTTTGACGCTCGACCTTAAGAAGACGTGGCTGAAGAACGGCGCGGACTTCTCCAAGACGTACGACGGAGACCCGCTTGCCAAGATCGGCGGCAAGGCGCTGAGCCCTGATAACAAGCAGGCCTTCCACGACAAGCTCAAGCTCAGTGTCGATCTCGGCACGGGGGAAAGTCCCATCGAGCTTGACTATACGCTGTACGGCGATGAGAAGGGCGACTACGAGGGTTACCGTCCGCACTACGAGAACCTCTCGGGCGGACATGCGCACCACGGTCAGAGCGACGCCAATGTGAAAAACAGCGCCGATCCGATGGATACGCTGAACAAAGACATCGTCTACAAACTCAAGCGCATCAACGGCGACAAGGCGTGGGCGAACCAGACCGAAGGCGCTCGCTACAAGGATTGGGAGCTTTCGGAGAATCCGAGCGGCGCCGATCTCCGCTTGAGTGATGCCGCGACCGATACCCATACCGACAATACGTCGGGACTCAGGGCGGTGATCACGCCGAGGAAGGTCGATGTGCAGGCGGACGCCTACAGCAAGATCTACGACGGCACGACGTCTCTGACCGCACCTTCCCTGAGCGCCGGCGAACTGGCGAAAAAGCAGCAGGAGCTCCGCTCCAAGCTGCATGTCACGGACGAAAAGGCGGCGAAGATGCTCAAGGACGATGGCATAGACTTCACGGTCGATACAGCTGCTTCGCATTTCCTCAACAAGGACTCGCGCACGGCCGATGCCGATGTGGCAAGAGACCGCGCGGGCAACGTGCTCAAAGACGCCAAGGGCAATGTCCTCAAAGACGGCAAACTCGTGGAGTATAGACTCCAGAAGACGGGCGACGCCGTCAAGCAGGGCAACTACGAGCTGCCGTCGGCGGCACTTCCCTCGGGCGTGCAAACCGACACCGTGCTCGGCACGGGCAGCATCACGCCGCGCATCGTGCGCGTAGCGTTCGATCCGGCGAGCACGGCTGCGCCGGACAAGATTTACGATGGCACGCAGTATGCCGTCAAGGACGGAAATATCCATAGCCGCACGTTCAAACTCGTGGATGCTGTAGGCGATGAAGGTGTCGTCGCGGCGGACGCAGGCGATGTCAAGCTCAATCAGACATATAACGTCGGCAGGTTCGCCTCGCCGAACGTCAAGAAGGACAAGAACGGCGTACAGGCGCAGGACGTCACCTACCATGAGGGCATAGAGCTGACCAATCGCAGGAACAAGGCGGGCAATTATAAGCTCGTCAGTGACAATCTCAAAGATACGGCGAAGATCATGCCGCGCCCGATCACGGCGACACTCAAGAATGAGCCGATCGTCAAGGAGTACGACGGTACGAAGGAAGTTCAGGATCTTCGCAGGTACATAGGCAAGGACGCCAATGGCAAGGATGCGTTTGAAACGAAGACAGCTTTCCGCGAGGGCAACATCAATCTCGTGGACAAGAATGCGAAAGTCACGGGCATTTTCGCCCCCGCACAGCCGACTTGGGAGGCCAAGGACAAGGCGAGGGGCATGACGCTGACAAAAGCGGAGTACGACAATAAGAACGTCGGCAAGAACAGGCGTGTGACGTACGACATCGCCATGAACAGCGACAACTACATGCTGGTCGATGCAGCGGGCAGTTCGCTGATGTCGGGTGACCGCAAGGCGCAGATTGTGTCAAATCGGGGCGAGATCGATCGCCGTAAGATCAAGATCGATGCTGCGAAGGACGCCAACAAGATTTACGACGGCACGGCGAACGTCCTCAATCCGCTCGGCAATCTGAGCTTCAACTATAACGGAGCGAGTGCGGAGCAGAATGAGGCGAACGGTCTCGTTAAGGGCGAGGGCGATGCCGTGAAGACTGCTCTGGGCGTCCAAGGCGTCTACCGCAACGACAAGGACAGCGACGTTGATGCGAATGCAGCCGACAGCGACGCAAAGGACTACAAGAATCACCCGGTGCGCTACACCTTCAAGAAGGATGAGGAGCACAATCCCGTCCTCGCGAACTATGAAATCACGACGGCAAAGGGCGACAACACCATCTACGGCAAGGGCATTATCCGACGCCGCACGCTGGACGTCCTGCCCGATTGGCAGGCGACGTACGTCGGTAAGGGTGGCATGAACTTCACGGGTCACATCGCGGACGGTTCGGCGCAGGCGAACGAAGGAAGCCCGCTGACGGACAAGGTCAAGAAAGATTTGCAGAGCTTCAACAGCGGTGTGTTCTTCTATGGACCGAAGGGCAGCGTGGACTACAGATCCCCGGATCCGTATGAGATTTTGGGCTGGTACACGAAGAACGGCGAGAAAACGCTGGCGAACGGCAACTACGGCAGCAACTATACGCTGCGTTCCGTGCCGAGCAAGCTCTTCGTCGCACCGCGCGTCGACAAGGTCGTGCCTGAGCGCACGATACGTCCTGACAGCAAGGTGTACGAGAGGGCTGCTTTTGATGAAAGCAACGCGTTCGGCAAGAGCAAGGATCTTAACGCCGCGCTCGCCTATACGGGCGAGGGCGTCAACATCGGCGGCACGAAGCCGCAGCAGGGCACGAGTGCGAATGCCAGCGGTGCGGGCATCCGCCAGCAAGGCACAGGGACGAACATCGGCAGCAGTGCGAGCGTTAGCGGCACAGCAGGTGCGAACGGCAAGGTGCAGGGCGCGACGGGCGCGGCGAATGAAGCCGCGCGCGCAGCGGGTGCACAACCGGGCGCAAGTGTTAAGCCGCAGGGCGCACAGCCGGGTGCAGCAGTCAAGCCGCAGGGCACGACGAGCGGCAACGCCGCGCTTGCCGGCGGCGCAGCAAGTCAGGGCGGCTACTACCGCCCGAGCGCACAGCAGGGCGCAAGTGTTAAGCCGCAGGGCGCACAGTCTGGTGCGGCAGTCAAGCCGCAGGGTACGACGGGCGGCAATGCCGCGCTTGCCGGCGGTACAGCAAGCTCGGGCGGCTACTACAGCCCGAGCGCACAGCTGGGCGCAAGTGTTAAGCCGCAGGGCGCACAGTCTGGCGCAGCTGTCAAGCCGCAGGGTGCAACGAGTGCTGTCGGTTCTGCGGGCAGAACTGGCGGTGCAGAAAGCGTCGTTGATCGCGGTCTTGCCGCAGCAGCGGGCGTGAGCGTCGGTTCTTCGAGCGACGCTCGCACGGGCGCGAGCGGCAGTCTGCGTAACTCGGGCTCTTCGAGCGGTGCAGGCTCCTATGCGGACGGCTCTTCAAAAGCTGCCGACCGAGGCCTCGCCAATGCCTTGGGCAAGGGTGTGGGCAGTGCCGGCTACTACAGCGGCAAGGGCTACAGCCATACCGACGATGACGAGGAGGAGGAAATCAAGAAGAAGACGAAGGCATCAGCATGATCGCCGCGCACGTCTGAGCATAAGGAAGGAGGCTCCCGCCGCAGCGGGAGCCTCCTTCTGCTATGTGCATGGCAGAACGTGCCGAAGTATGCTATACTTTATACGTTGCCTCTCCAGACCGGCAAGGGAAGGAGGTGCATTTGCTGTGGAGGATATCGTTACAACCTTCCTTCTCTCCGTCACGGCAGGGGTGGTCTGCCACTACCTTTGTCAATGGCTTGACGCGAGAGCGAAAGGCAACAAGCCTGAGCCTTAATCCCAGCTCGCAAGAAAGAGGATAGAAAATCCCCCCAAGGTACCATCTTGGGGGGATTTTCGTGCATGTACTATGGAATCGTTACAACATTCCTGCCATCTACAGTATAACATATCTGTTTGTTGTTATGCAAGTCATTCTATCGATGGCATAGAAGTGAAAATTTGATTCGGACGATAGGAAGAAGATATTACAAGTTTAGCGAAGCAGAGCCAGGGCAGAGTAGTGGGATGCCATCGTGTTCATCTGCGCTTTCTGCGCGAAGAGGAAGAGCTTCTGCTGCGTATCGTTGTTCTTGAACTCGCTCGCGGCCTTTGCCATGTCGGTGCCGTTGCTCGTTGTCGAGGCGGCCATGAGGTTTTCTTCCTGCGTGACGAAGTTTGCCGACTGGTAATTGAGGCGCTGCTGTGCCGCGCCGATGGTCGTCGCCTGGTCGAGCGTCTTGTTGAGCGCCGTCGTGACCTTGTCGAGGGCATCGGCGATGCCGGCGTCCGTGCCGAGGTTCAGCGTGGATTTGCCGTTCGCGTCCGTCAGGCCGAGCGCGGAAGAACGCATGTCGCCGAGGTTCGTGATGCTCGTCGAGCCGTCGAGGGAGGCGACGTTCGCGGACTTCGAGCCGTCGAGGAGGTTCATGCCGTTGTACTGGATGCCGGCGTTGTCATTGAGCGTGGCGATCGTCTGATCGACCATCTTGCCGAGATCGCGGCGGTCAGAGTCGCTGTTCGTGCCGTTGGCGGCGTTGAGGAGCGTCTGCTGCAGCTGGCCGAGCGCTTCGACGGAAGAGCTTACGCCGCCTTCCGCCGTCTTGAGCATGGCATTCGTGCGCTGCGAATTGGCATCCGACTGGCTGACAGCGGCGATGTTCGCATTCATGCGCATGTCGATGGCATAGGCGGAAGGTCCGAATACGGCGGACGGGTGCTTCGTGCCGCTCGAAATCTGACGCGCGAGGTTGTTCGATGTATGGTTGATGCGGTTCAAGGTCGAGTGCTGGATGAGGTTGTTTCCGAGTGTGATCGCCATGAGGCAGCACATCCTTTCGTTGGTGACGATATGTTCATTCGTATACGTTCATTATAAAAGAAATTGAAAAAGAAAGCAAGACCTTTTAACTAGAAAAAGCAAAAGTAGGCGCAGGCGGCAAAGTGTGGTATACTATAGGGCAAGGAAAAGAACGCATTTCCGAGGCGCGAGGAGGGGTGTGCCATGGGCAAGCCAATGACGAGTGCAAGAAATGAGGAAAAGATGGAAAGAAAGACGAGCCGGACGAGCCTCGAAGCGGCAAAGCTGATTCGGCAGGCTTCCATAGAGCTGATGAAGAAGAACGCGAAGCTCTACAAGGAGTTGGAGAATCGATGAGCAAGATTCAGTTGGTGGTGGACGATGTGCTTTATTTCCACGAGGAAATGGAGCGCACGTCCCGCATGGAGAAAGGCGTGCGCGACATGGGGCTGCTGGCCTCGGCGGTCAACGCACCCTTCCAGAGTTTCGGCGGCGTGGAGCTTTATCCGACATTGACGGAGAAGGCGGCGCGGCTGTGCTATGGCATTGCGAAGAACCACCCGTTTTTTGACGGCAACAAGCGCACGGCGCTTCATTCGATGCTGGTGTTCCTCGCGGTCAATGGCTGTGCCTTGGAGGAAGAGGACGCTGTGCTCGAAGAGGTCATCATCGACGTGGCAGCGGGCAATATGGCATCCGATGAGCTGGCAACATGGCTGAGCGAGAAGGTGCGGCGTCGGGAGATGGAAGGGATGTGGCATGGATGAAGGCATTGCGGCTGTACGGGGCGCGTGATCTGCGTCTGGAGGAAGTGGAGCGCCCCGAGCGCACGAAGGACGAGGTGCTGCTTGAGGTCAAGGCGTCGGGCATCAGCATGTCCGACGTCAAGAGCGTCTACGAGATGGGCGCGCCGGAGGGCAATGTGCCGCAGATCCTCGGGCATGAGTTCGCGGGGCGCATCGTTGAGGCGGAGGATGTCGCTCTTGTCGGTCGCGCGGCGGCGGCGTATCCGATGCTTTTTTGCGGGCGCTGCATGGCGTGTCTTGACGGGAGGCCGCGCGACTGTGGCGAGATGCAGCTCTACGGCGCGGGGCGTGCGGGCGGCATGGCCGAGTTCGTAGCGGTGAAGAAGCAAAATCTCGTGTTTTTGCCGCCCGACGTGAGCTTTCGTGCGGCGGCGCTGACGGGAGCGGCGGCGGTGGCCCTGCATGCTTTCCGCAAGACGGGCGTAGGCCCTGGCTCGACGCTCGTGGTGTTCGGACTCGGCTCGATCGGTCTGGCGCTGGCGAGCTGGGCGCGCGAGGCCGACGTCCGAAACGTTGTGCTCGTGGCGCGAACGATGGAGAAGGCGGCGTTTGCTCGCTCGCTGGGCTTTTTGCAGTCGGTTGACATCGAGGGCTCGGACGTCTACAACTACGTCATGCGCCTGACGGGTGGGCGCGGCGCCGATGCGTGCATCGAGGGTCTCGGCGAGGGCGGTGCGCTGGAGACGGCGCTGCTGTCCGTGAAGCGCGGCGGGCGCGTCGTCGTCATGGGAAGGCCGGAGAAGAGCCTTGAGATGACGGGCCTCATGTACGATCTCTTGCTGCAAAAGGAGGTCGAGTTGCACGGCGCATGGAAGAGCAGCCTCAACACGCGCCCTGCCGAATGGCTCGACGCGATGAACGCGATGCGCAGCCATGCAGTCGATGCTGAGGCGCTCGTGACGCATACCTTTCCGTTTGAAAAATACGAGGAGGCGTTCGCCTTGCTGCACGACAAGCAGGAGATGTACTGCAAGGTGCTCTTCGTGAACGGGGAGGAAGCGCATGGCTAAGCGCAGCAAGCGTCAGAAGAGGGTGCAGGGCGGCTCAGCGAAGAAGCCGCTCGCGGCGTTTGCAGGCGG
>NZ_ALNM01000036.1:0-2615 GCF_000292955.1 Selenomonas sp. CM52 | reverse complement strand
CGTTTGCCCAGCCCATCGTGTTTTCCTGCATCGTGAATCCGTACTCGGCGGCCTTGCTCTCGATGATCTCGGCAATTTCCTTCTTCGTCATTTTCTTTTCCTCCGTTTCTTGTTTCTTCAGTTTTCCCTTTCGGCATGTGTATATTCCCGTACTATCCGAGAAATAGCAAGGCCATATGTGTGTATACAATCGCTCTAAAACACCAAAATCCCCCGCTCATCATACACCGACGCAGATGCATCGTTGCCACAGCGAATCGCACGATCCAGTGCCATAATCAGCGCAATGACACCGTCGATTCTTTCCGTGGACTTCTCCTTATCCGCCTTGATGTTCCCCGCAGGATCGGTGCGAATGAAGATGTTGTCTGCCATCCAGCGCAGGACGGGATGACCGCCGTGCGCTATTTTCTTTTCCAGCGTCAGCTTCATCAGTTCCTTCGTCGGCGGACTCATATCCTTGAAGCCCTGTCCGAACGGGACGACGGTAAATCCCATTCCTTCGAGATTCTGCACCATCTGCACCGCACCCCAGCGATCGAAGGCGATCTCGCGGATGTTATATTTCTCGCCCAGTTCCTCGATGAATTTCTCAATGAAGCCGTAATGCACGACATTGCCCTCCGTGGTCATGAGAAAACCCTGCTTCTGCCATACGTCATAGGGCACATGGTCACGGCGCACGCGAAGTTCCAGATTTTCCTCTGGAATCCAGAAATATGGAAGCACAGCAAAAGGCTCATCTTCCTCAGCCGGAGGAAATACGAGCACGAATGCCGTGACATCCGTCGTCGACGAGAGGTCAAGTCCGCCGTAGCAGACGCGCCCCTTCAAGGCTTCGGCATCAACAGGTGCGGCGCACGCATCCCACTTATCCATCGGCATCCAGCGCACAGACTGCTTCACCCATTGGTTCAGGCGCAACTGCCGAAAGCTGTTCTCCTCGGCGGGATTCTGCCGTGCGGAGTCGCAGGCCGCCTGCACCTTGTCGATACCGACCGTGATGCCGAGCGACGGATTTGACCGCTTCCAGACTTCAGGGTCTGTCCAGTCCTCATCTTCCTTTGCGCCGTAGATGACAGGATAGAAGGTCGAGTCGATTTTGCGCCCTTCCAGAATATCTTTCGCCTTTTGATGCGTCTCGTAACAGATGGACTGTGTATCTGTCCCCGCTGTCGTGATGAGGAAATAGAGCGGCTGCATACGCGCATCGCCCGAACCTTTCGTCATAACGTCAAAGAGCTTGCGATTTGGCTGTGTGTGCAATTCGTCGAACACGACACCGTGGATATTGAATCCATGCTTTGAATAGGCCTCCGCTGAGAGCACCTGATAGAAGCTGTTCGTCGGCAGATACACCATGCGCTTCTGAGAGGCGAGGATCTTCACTCGCTTTCCAAGTGCGGGACACATGCGCACCATGTCGGCGGCTACCTCGAACACGATGCTCGCCTGCTGACGGTCGGCGGCGCAGCCATAGACTTCGGCGCGCTCTTCCCCATCGCCGCAGCAAAGGAGCAGTGCGACGGCGGCGGCAAGCTCTGATTTTCCTTGCTTCTTGGGCAGCTCAACATACGCCGTATTAAACTGCCGATAGCCGTTCGGCTTCAAAATACCGAAGAGGTCACGGATGATGCGCTCCTGCCAATCGATGAGTTCGAAGGGTTTGCCCGCCCACGTTCCCTTCGTATGGCACAAACACTCGATGAAGCCCACAGCGTAGTCCGCAGCAACTTTGTCGTAGTGCGCGTTCTCTGCCATGAACTTTGTCGGCTTGTAGCCCGTCAGTTTTCGCAAGCAATTACCTCCAATGCAAAAGGAGCCGCCGTGAAGCGACTCCTCAAACTGTATTTCCGTCTCAGCTTTTCGCCTTGCGTCCCCACTCCCATGTGTAGCCGTAGGCTTCTTCGAGAATCTTTCGGTCGAAGCCGAAGCGGCAATAGGCACGATAGAGAATGTCGAAGTACTCCATGGAGGGAATGCCGAGCTTTCTCTCCTCGTGCATGATGTATGCCATGCCGCACGTCGTGCCGCAAACTTCGCCATTTGCGTCGGTCTTAACTGCCTGAATCGTGCGCTTGTAGTAGAACGTCGGGAATCCCTCATAACGGTCAAGCCGCTCCTCGTCCGTTTCCGTGATGCGCCAGAGCAGAATCGGCACGCTCTGCCCTTTCTCCTTCTCGATCGTCGCATAAGCTCCTGTCTTGCTTCCCTTGAACATCAGCCGCCAACCTTCCAAGCGTCCCGTTCCCAGAAGTTCCGCTTCCGGGCAGCGACGCTGCATCTGCTCCAAGTCCATGTTGGAGCCGTACGCGATGTACATCTTCGTTTTCATCTTCCTCATCCTTTCCGCTTCCGAAGGAACATCCCTTCTACTGCCCAAAGCCCGCCTGTTGGCGGGCGGGGCTTGGCTTCGGCTCTTATGCCGAAGGGGTGCTCCTGCCGAAGCGGAAAGCGGCGTCGCCTGCAAGGTTCCTCGTGAGGATGTCCCTTGCCGTGGTGAATTCCCAGCCGATGAAGCCGAGGCGCATCAGCCAAGTCCGCATCGCGAATTTCGGGTTTTCCCTCTGCGGTTCTTTGGGGCTTGCGGTCTTGAGGTTTTTCGCCGCTTCGGA
>NZ_ALNM01000035.1:0-24356 GCF_000292955.1 Selenomonas sp. CM52 | reverse complement strand
GTCCGGCATTGATTTCGATGGCGCGGGCATAGATTTCAGCGGAATCTGTGCTTTGGGCATTGAGGCCGTTTCCTGTGACGGAGAGCTTGCCGCCTTCCACACGAATGGCGGCGAGATTGCCCGATGCATCCATCTCGGTGCGCCCGGTCGCAAGCGTCACCCTTGCCGTATTCAAAAAGCCGGCGCCGTCTGCCAGAATCCCGTTGGGATTGGCGATGACGATGCCGGCTCTGTCGCCTGCGACCTCTAAGAAGCCGCGCAATTCAGACGGATTGGCGCTCGTGACTTCGTTGACGATGATTCGCGCCGTGCCTGCAGCGAGGTTCGGATTGCCTTGCACATATCCGGCAAGTTCGGTGGAGGCAAGGCCGTAGCTGTTGTTGAGGATGGCGCCGCGTTCGGGAACATTGAAGAATTCATAGCGGTTGACAGACACGCCGCCTGCCGTGGGCGCTGTGATTTGAACGAGGGGATTGCCGCTTGCCGTTTCCGTTACAAGGGGGCGTTCCTCGATCGGCGCATTGCGATCTGGGAGGATTTCCGTCGCAAATGCAAGTGCAGGCTGTAAAGAGAATGTGCCCAAGGTAAGCCAGCTCGTAATCTTTCTTGCAAGTTCCTTCTTTTTCACGCGATAAGAGCCTCCTTAAATGGTGTAGAACACGAAATGAATAAAATCATGATAACATGTTTTAATGATTCTTCCAAGAGAGCAAAATGGGAAGGGGAAAGGGCAGATGTAGTCTTATGGTCTATGGAGTCCATTAGTGGATGTTCAGATCTTTGATAGGAATTATCCGATATCCAGGTCTCATTGACCAATTTTTAGATTTCCGTGTCCAGTTTTTCTGGCTAGGGTGTGCAAAATCTCGGCCTAGGGTGTGCAAATGCACCCCCTAGTGCTATGCCGCGAAGCCTTGATTTATGGGGCTTCACGGCGCATACTCGCTTAACGATAGGCAGGGGGGTGCAAGGGGGTGCATCGTTAATCGGGTATAGGGGGTGCATCGTTAGATTGTATCAAAGTTAGGGATAAGACGGAACTCCTTATCACGATTATGTCGAGCCTCGCTCAGGAGGAGAGCCGCAGCATCTCGGAGAACACCACATGGGGCAAGCGGAAGCAGTTCGCCGAGGGAAGGACCAGTGTGGGCTACAGTGCATTCCTCGGCTATGACAAGGATTTCAAAATCAACGAGGAACAGGCGAAAGTGGTGAAGCTCATCTACAAACTCTTCCTTGGCGGGCGATCCTTCTATGCCATCACAAAAGAGTTGGAGAAGCGGAGCATCAAATCCCCGTCTGGAAAAGATAGATGGTATATTTCCACGGTGCTCTCCATCCTTACAAATGAGAAGTATCGTGGCGATGCGCTGATCCAGAAGGAATATACGGCAGACTTCCTCGATAAGACGCGACGGAAGAATACGGGCGAGATTCCGCAGTATTATGTGGAGGAGCATCACGAGGCGATTATCCCGCCGGACTTGTTCGACTTTGTGCAGGCAGAAATCAAGGCGCGGGAAAACGGCAGTAAGCACAGCGGTGTGAGCATCTTTGCGAATAAAATCAAATGCGGATGTTGCGACGGTTGGTACGGGGCGAAGGTCTGGCATTCGACGGACAAGTACCGCAGGGTGATCTATCGCTGCAACAAGAAATATGCCCACAAAGGGAAGCCATGCAACACAAGACATCTGACGGAAGAGGAAATCAAACAGATTTTCGTCAAGGCACTGAACTCCTTGGTGGAAGTCAAAGAGAACGTGACTGCAGAACTCACGGAGCTGATTGACAGTGTTTGCCAAACGGATGAGCTGACGGAGGAACGGGATAAAGTAGAGCAGGAACTTCGTGTTTTGGCAGAACGTCTTGAATCACTGATTCGAGAGAATGCACGGGTGGTACAGAATCAGACGGCATATCTGAAACAGGAAAATGAGATTCGTGCGCTCTATATGGAAAAGCAGGGGGATATGGAGCAGTTGGACGAGCAAATTGCCGAGAGGGAGAGCAAGAGAAACACCTTGGAGAGCATGATTCAAGTGGTATGTGGTATCGGCGGGGAGCAGGTTGCGTTTGACGAGGAGCTATGGGGCGGGCTGCTTGATCACATTGTGGTCAAGGAAAATGGACAGGTGATCGTTGTTTTCAAGGGCGGGATTGAAATTGGTGTTGGAGGATAAATAGATGAGTGATCCAATTTGCTATTTGATGTTTGGAATGGCGGGAACAAACGTCGGAAATGTTTTGGGTACGCTATTTTTCTTATGGGTAAATTTTTACACATAGACTATGGTATAATATTCTTGCAAGGTAAAAAGGACAAATAGTGAGGTGAATGGCTGTGTATATAGGGAACAATAAGAAGCTGCTGAGCCTTTTGATACTTGAGATATTGAAGCAGTATACAGATGACGGGCATCGACTGACCCAAAAGGAAATCATCAATTTGCTCAAGTTGAACTATGGTATGGAATGTGACCGACGTTCGGTTCACAATAACATTCAGATACTTAAGGATTTCGGCTACGAGATTGAAACAGGGCGTGGATGTTATCTGGTGGAGCGTGAGTTTGAGGATGCGGAATTGCGTATGCTCATTGATAGTGTTTTATTTTCAAAGAATTTGTCAGACGTGCAGGCAAAGCGACTCATTGAAAAACTCAAAGGATTGGGAAACCGATATTTTCATGCAAAGGTGTCACATATATCAACTTTGCCAGAACTATTTCATTCTGACAACAAGCAGGTCATGATTGTCCTGGATGTGCTGAACGATGCCATTGAGAAAAAGCGAAAGGTGCGTTTTACATATAATCGCTATGGGATTGACTTTAAATTGCATGCAAGGAGCGATAAACTGTACATCGTAAATCCTTATCAAATGGTTGCCAACAATGGTCGCTATTATCTCATCGGAAACTATGATAGCTACGATGACGTGTCTCATTATCGCATTGATCGAATTACTTCCATCGAGATTCTGTCCGAGTCGGTCAAGCCGAGAAAAGATGTTAAGGAACTTTCGCAAGGATGGACAATTCCAAAACATATGGCGGAGCATATCTATATGTACAGCGGCGCTTGCGTAACGGTAAAATTTACTGCTGATACATCATTGATGGATGAATTGGTCGATTGGTTCGGAAAATCGTTTCGTATTGAGGAAGATGACAACGGAAAAATGCTGGTAACGCTGGAGTGCAATGAAGAGGCTATGAAATATTGGGCATTACAGTATGGGGACTGCATTGAAATCATAGCGCCTAAGAGTCTTCGTGCAGCGGTCAAGGAAGTGGTGGAACGCATGGCAAAGAAATATGCCGATTAGTTACAGAAGAAGATAGTGTAGGGCGTAGTTTTAGCAGATATCATCATCCGTTATGAAGACGACAGAGCGGATGTATAGGAGGATACCATGTTAAAGCATTTTGATGAAGAAACCAAAAATGAAAATATCTGTATAGAAGAAGCAATTCGCAGGCATCATCAGGAAGAAACAGAAGGAAATCAGAGCGCGGTCTTAGAGAGTATTTTTTCATGTCTGCACAAAGGCGGACACTTCCTGGTATCATCAGACGATGTTGAGAAAATTGAGGAGGATATTTCTGCGAATAATTATGATCGAATGGTGCTCATGCCGGCATTTACATCATTAAATGCACTTTTCGCAGAGGAGGATGATGAGATATCCGACTTCATAACGGAGGTGGAAATTCGAGACCTTCTAAAATATATTGCAGCGGCAAAAAATGAAGATGCGAGTATTGATTTGAATTACAATAATAAATGCATTATCACCGCCGATGTGGCAAAATCTATTCTCTCTATGGAAACAAGAGAAAATATATGTCCTGATCCGATTCCTTTGTACAATCGGGATTTTGAGTCCATCGTTCCTCAAAGGCATGATGTATTTTCGTATCTCAGCGAGTGGGGCGATGGGGACGACGGGAGCTGTAGATTTTTGGAATGACAAAGGACAGCGTTACACAAGTAATTATATCTGTGGGGATATCGATCTAAAAAATCTGGCACGTAACTTTTTGCCATTTAAGAAATTGCATCACGGCGAACGGAAAAGATATGGATGGACTTATTTTTATCTTGGCTGTGGACACCATTTGTGTATCCATGATAAAGTTCTAGAATCCTACATGCGTAAGATGAATATCAAGGAAGACGACTTAGAAGTTGGCTGGAGTGAAGAGGTTGCCATGGAAACAATCCGAGAGTTACCCTTGAAAGATAAGGAACTCTCTATTATACCAATGGAGATTACATTTAAAAGACTAGAAAAACTGCTAGATTATGAGACTGCACGCCCAGAGATTCCGGCAGGTTGGGTATACCTCGGAGATGATGAGAATGCACGGTATGTATTAGGGGAACCGAAGGAACATAATGTTCTTGTCTTTGGTGTAAACCCGAGTACTGCAAAACCAGGGAATGACGATCCGACAATCCGAAGAATTCGTAAAATCATCGAAAATCGAAAGAATGGTCACGGGTGGATCATGATGAATTTGTACCCACAAAGAACGTCCTATCCTGAGATGCTGGAAAACAATGATACTTTACGGGAAAACAATCTCAAAGTTTTGCCATGGGTTCTGAAGTTTTTTTCAATTGAAGTTATTTGGTGTGCATGGGGGACGGCAATCGAACGTCCCAGTAAACCGTTTTTATATAAATCGTTAGGGGGTATATATGATATTGTGCGCGTGCGTGGATGGGGAGATATCCCATGGGAGTGCTATGGTAGACTCACGAAGGAGGGGCATCCGAGACACCCTCTCTATACGGCATTAACAGAGGTTTTCTATCCATTTGACGTGCAGGCGTATACCGCTCGTCACATTTTATATTGGTGATAGGGATGTATAAGAAGTGTTAGGAGGTCGTATTCATTTCAAGCGCGCTGATCTCTCCATCAGACGTGGGTGCTTAGGAATCGTGGAAAATAAAGTCCGTCAGATTGGTGCAGATTTCCTCTTGCTGATGAAAGGATCCGACGCATTGTAAGAGTCATGTGGAGGGGAGGATCTTCCGACAGAGTGAAAAGATGCCCAAATAGAAGGATTTTATATTAATGTCAAACTAACAATAGTAATATTTATCTGTTTTGATGGACAAAATGTCACATAAACGATGAAAGGGTTGATATTATGCTATATAAACTTTCGACTGGAAACAACAAAGGAAAAACCACAAAAGCGAAAAGGATTACATTGGCTGATATTCCATGGCGGGAAAAAGATTTGGAGGTGTTAATATCAAGAAATATTAATGATCTCATTTACTCGAATGATCTTATGAGTATCTTTACAGAACGTCCATATCAGGAAGAGCCGGATATTCTTGCCTTGGACGCAATGGGAAATCTATACATTTTTGAATTGAAGCGTTGGTCTGCGAAGTCCGAAAATCTCTTGCAAGTATTACGTTATGGGCAGCTTTATGGAAGGAGTGATTATGATACTCTGAATAATCTATATCAGAAACAACATACAGGTAATGTGAGTTTACTTGATGCACACGCAAAATATTTTGATCTACCAGATGGTAATAAAATAAAAGAGGAGGATTTTAACCAAACACAGAAATTTATCATTGTTACGAATGGACTGGATCAGGAAACAATCGAGGCGATCTCCTATTGGCAGGAAAATGGACTAAAGATTGATGCAATTACTTATTGGGTCTATGAAATTAATAATGAGCATTTTATTGAGTTTGATATGTATTCTCCAGTCAAAGGCTTTCTTGCTTATGAAAGTCATGCCTTTGTGTTAAATACAAACAGTAGCAATGATTCTTCCTGTACACAGGATATGATAAGAGAAAAAAAGATTGCTGCCTATGAACCCGGTTGGAGAGAGAAAATCCAAAAATTACAAAAGGGGGATTGTGTATTTCTTTATCAGACGGGACAAGGCATCATTGCCTATGGGATTGCTGATGGGAAGCTGGGAAAGCAGGATTATCACGGACAGACGGATTATGAATACAATATGGGCTTGACGGATTTCCAAACATTGAAAACGCCGATGTCTGCTTCCGATATGAAAAAAATTGCAAACAAGGACTTTCCGTTTCGTATGACAATGTACTCAATTAGTGAGGAGACAAAGGAAGCCTTTATTAACGATATAAAGGAAAATCGGCTATAGCAGATTGTACATTTTCTCCAAATAGATTTTGTTGCTTATACAAAGAAAAAGTATTTTTCACACTTTAGAGATTCCATTCGCTCTACCTGGACGTTTGGAATCTCTTTTTTGTTGCAAAGAATCATTAGGCATCTTGCCCTTTCATGTGTTATAATTTTCTTATATTTGAAACGTAGGAGGGAAGGCCGTTGTTTGCAAAGACCTATGGTGCGACGACCCTCGGGATTGACGGACGGATTATCGACGTTGAGGTGGATGTGTCACCGGGGATGCCGGGGTTTGAACTGGTGGGGTTTCCCGATACGTCGGTGAAGGAGTCGAAGGAGCGGGTGCGGACTGCCATTCGCAACTCCGGTATTCAGCTGCGGCAGGAGCGGGTGACGGTGAATCTTGCGCCCCCCGACGTGCGAAAGGACAGTTCGGGACTTGATCTGCCGATTGCCGTCGGTCTGTTTGTGGCGTACGGTATGATTCAGGAGGAACCCGTTCAGCATGCTCTCTTTTCGGCAGAGCTTTTGCTAGGGACGATGAAATCGAGGACGAGGAGTATTGGATGAAGATGGAGAATATGGAGTAGAGGAGTGAATGAAAATGGAAACAACAGTATCTTTATATAACCAGATAAAGGAGAATTGTCCCGATTTTCCTGAGATCAAATTCGAAGAAAGATCCATTGACTTACTAGATGTTCAGGTTACAAATATAAAAGAGTCTTTAATTAATCTTTTCGTCCAAGGACATTTGAACTATGTTCAAAGTGCTTTCAAGGAGATTGCTCAAGAGCCAAGTCATAAAAACGGAAAGGTTCATGAGGTTTTGGTTTATCATTGGCTGCAAAGCAACCATATTCAGTTTGAACTACAACCCACAATAGAAAAAGATGATTGCTTCAAGAAAAAAGGTAATTATGAAGCAGATGGAAGAATATGTGATGCAGTATTCGATGTTAAATTATTTGGCATTGGATTTCCATTATTAGAAAAAGTACGTGAAAAATTTCAGTTAATGGCTGATGTCGACAAAAAAATGATAACAATTAGTGGATCGTATGATTTACCAAACAAAGTCTTTCAAGATGTATTAGAGCATAAAGAGGATATATATAGTGAACTGAAGTCTGAAAAATATCTTAACCATGACCTATACATAATGAAGCGTGAAGATGGGTTAGAATTTAGATTGTCTCCCATAAGAGAGGTTATATCATATGTAGGCAGTTTCAATTCATGTGAGTGGGCGCAAAATAATGAGTTATACTTTGTGAAGCATGGTTCTCAGTTTTGTCGTAATCAACCATATATGATTTTTTGCCCTTTTGATGAAAATGTTTCGTGGATGATTTCTAAAGACAAAGATGAAGATGTATTTTTGCTTCTCCGTTTTCTATGTAGGAGAATGTTTGTTAACGTTTCGCGCTTTTCGGATAAAATGCTACATGAATATGATGGAAAGGCTACACTTGGAATTTCATTACCTTCTGCCATGAGAAAGGTGTCAGCAATTATTTTTATGGATGTTTCCCAACCTTGGTCGTATGAGAATTGTCGTATGTGGGTATTTGTGAATCCTAATGCTGATAATCCAATAAAGGAACATCAAATCGATAGCTGGTTTAGATGCGCGGGTGCTTCCATAGAGGATTTTAGGTACGATAACTATTGATGATGAGAATTTACCTGTAATGACAGAACAGTTTACTAGTGCTTACAACGAGTGGCGTAGAGTGAGGGGAGAGTTAAAGGAACTTCAGAAAAACCTTACGAATCGTTTTGGCAGAGGCTTCTCGGTGGATATCTCGAGAATATGAATTGATATGCGTCGGTTCTATACCACATACAGCAGAGAGGCGATTCCCGAAACAGCGTCTCGGATTTTTGAAACTACTCCGCCAGATATGCTTAAAGGATGCACTGAAGTAGCTATATCCGAAGTTTTGGTTTATATCGAAAATTGCGAAAAAAGAGGAGGCATTATCATGTCTGATAAGAGGTACAAATATTATCTTCCCGATCAAGATAATAACTCTATGGAATATTGTGTGGAAAATAACTCTGTTATTATTATTGGGGCAAACGGATCAGGAAAAAGCCGATTGGGGGAATGGATAGAAAAAAATCGGGTAGAGGACGTCCATAGAATCAGCGCACAAAAGTCATTAGAATTTGGTCGGTATATTACTCAAAGGAGTTATGAGGAGGCAATGAATTTTCTGAGATATGGTACACAAAGTAAGCGTGATAGCCATGAGCAACGATGGTCTTATGATGGTGAAAAGTATAATTCATCTTCTGGTCTGCTGAAAGATTATGAATATGCATTATCGGCCTTACTTGCTACACAACAAAAAATAACAGATGAATACCTTACTCAATGTAAACGTCGGGATAGCGAGGGGAAACTTCATGAACCTGTCCCGATGATGCCGATAGATGTGCTAAAACAGATATGGGATTGTATTTTCCCCCAACGAACAATTGACATATCAGATGCGAAAGTCATGGCATCGTTCAAGAACAAAGAAAATAAAAAATATCCAGGTAGAGATATGAGCGATGGAGAACGTGTGGTTTTGTATTTAATCGCACAGGCTTTGAGTATTCCTGAAAATAAAACTATTATTATAGATGAACCAGAACTTCATTTACACAGATCTATTATGAATCGCTTGTGGAATGTTATTGAGCAACAAAGGAATGATTGCCTTTTTATTTATATTACACATGATATACAGTTTGCAGCGACCCACCATCAGGCAAAGAAAATCTGGGTAAAAGACTATGATGGAACGAGCTGGAACTATGAGGATGTTGGGAATAGCGAGTTACCCGAAGAGCTTTTGCTTGGCATCTTAGGAAATAGACGTCCAGTGCTATTTGTAGAAGGAACAGCAAATAGCCATGATGTGAAGTTGTATTCGATTATATACGATAACTACTGCGTTGTTCCATGTGGGAGTTGTTCCAATGTAATTGCCTATACCGATGCTATGCGCAAGAATAGACAATTAAGCCATCTTGAATGCTATGGGGTGATTGACAGGGATTATCGAGGTGATGAAGAAATTCTAAAATTAGAAGAGAAACATGTGTATACAATTAAAGTTGCAGAAGTCGAGAATTTGTTTATTGTTGAGGAAGTATTGGGAGTAGTAAAAAAAATTATGCAATATCCTGATTCCTCAAAGAAAATTGACGCAGTGAAGGACTTTGTATTTAATGTTTTTGAAAATGGAATTAATCAACAAATATGTGAAGCTGTGGTGTCTTCTTTGAAATTTCAACTAAGCAGGATAGATATCTCTGGTAAAGAAAAGAATGATATACAAAATGCTTTACAAGCAGGATATGAGGGAATAGATTTCAATGAAGTTTTTGATCAACAATCAAAAAAAATGAAAGGTGTTCTTGAAGACAGAGTGTATTCCGATGCTTTGCGTGTACTTAATCGTAAGGGACTATCTGGGGAGATTGCAAGTCTTATGGGATTGGATAAAAAAGATTTCCATGATTTTATTATACGACAATTTGATGGAAGCTATAAAGAAGATTTGAAAGAAGCATTTCTTAAATATTTACCAGCAATACCGATGCAATAAAGAAAATCTTCCTTGTTTTCATAGTGTTTGTGACAACAATGATAGTTTGGAAAAGGAAATATGAAACTCTCTTCTAGGGTTCACTGGTGTGCCCAAGTACTTCATGTATGTGAACCTCGTGTTGTAACTGTTCCATAAAATACTTGAAGAAGTAAAATCTTTAGGAACGATTTTGACTAGAGCTCCTCCTATTGTGGGATAAAACACTCTGGAAGGAGCTTTCCCTATTTGACTATTGAACTCGGGGTTACGTTCTATGATGAAAAATGCCGATGTGGTGTTGAAATTTGTCATACAAGAAATCCTTCTCATACCTAAAAAGTCTTTAAAATCGGCTGTCTCCATGATATAATGAAAAAAGATACAGTTGTGCTATTTGTTGTGGTCAAGCATTTTTGTAACATAAGTGTCCAATAAACTTATGACGAATACCTCGCTTCGAATGGCGTACGGTAACCGTTATAAGAATGCGGACGTACATGGTTGTACGTGGTATAGGCAAAATGCTCAACGGCGCGATAGAGAGATTCCTCATCGTGATACTCGTGAAGATAAATTTCTTCATTCTTCAGCGTGTTGAAATAGCGCTCCATGGGGGGTGTTATCATACGGGCATCCAGCCTTGCTCATGCTTTGCGTCAGTTCCTGCGCCTCACAGAAATCTGTGAATGCTTTTGATGTATACGGGCTGCCCTGATCGCTATGAAGAATCAAGCCTTTGCTTCTCTTTCGTTGGCTGCTAAGTGCTTTACGCAGCGTTCGGATTGCCAAGTCGCTTGTCATACGCCGATCGGTCAAGCTGGCAACGACGCTGCGATCATACAGGTCAATGATCGTACAATTATATCGAACATCACCTCCACAGAGAAATAAATAGGTGAAATCCGTCGCCCATTTTTGATTGATTTGTGTTGCTGTAAAATCTTGCTTGAGCAGATTCTCAAACTTCTTATGAGGTGGACCACCTTGATATCGCGGAGCTTTTCGCCGCACAATAGAGTGCGATCCCAGTTCCGTATTCATATACTTATGAACCGTAAGAGCTGAAAGATGAATGCCCTTGCGCGCCAAATGAATTTGCATCCTGCGATAGCCGGCAACGCCGTTGGTTTCATGATATATGGTTTGAATTTGACGAAGGATGGTCTGTTTTCAGGCAGCCTCCTTTGCTCGTCTGTGTTTTCGGTAGTTGTAATAAGCATTCGGATACATTCCTAAACGCCGCAGCAACCACCGAATGCCAAATAGATTCTGATGTTCGTCTATGAATCGATATGCCTCTAGTCGATTCCCTTTGCGAAGAATGCCGCCGCTTTTTTTAGGAAAAGATTTTCTTTTCGTGCTTCTGCAAGTTCTTCGCGCAAACGACGATTCTCCTTCATGAGCTCCAGATCATTTTGGGCGATTGGATTTTTTGAGGCGTTTTCTTGGCATTCTTCGCTGAATTCTTTGCACCATTTGCAGATGCTTGCTTTTAAAACTCCATACTCTGCCGTCAAGCTTCGGTATGTGCGTCCCTCTTCGATATGAAGTCGGACGATTTGTTGTTTAAATTCTGGTTCATAATGTTGTTGTGACAAGAATCAAAATCCCCTTTCACCAGGTGGATTCTTTAGACATTCCTGTTACAACTTTAGTTTACCACAACAATGAAAGGAAGGCCTCTGAAAATCGGGAACGACCATCGATTGGTGGAGTATATTGAAAGCAAGATCAAGAAAGAGAAATGGTCGCCTGCAGCTGTATTGGGCGACCTGGAGCAAAAAGGATGGCCGTTTGCCACCCGGATCTGCGTCAAAAACCTGTACAATTACATTGATCGAGACTTGTTCCTTGGAATCAGCAACAAAGATCTGCTGCAGAAAAAGAAAGCGGCAAAACAAGCCGTGCGCAAAGTGCGAAAAGTTGCTTGGAACAACCGAGCAGGCAAAAGCATAGAAGAGCGCCCGGAACGAGTGAACCAAAGGCAAGAATTTGGGCATTGGGAGATTGATCTGGTGGTTGGGCGACAAGGAAGCAAACCTGTCATCTTGACCTTGGTAGAACGGCAAACACGCAAATCCATCTATGTGCTCGTGAAAAATAAAACACAAAAGGAAGTGTTGCAGGTGGTTCGGCGCGCCCATCGCCGAGTGAAGGGAGATTTCACGCAAGTATAGCATTACGGCAGACAATTGTTCAGAGTTTTTGGATGGCAAAGGGCTGCAAAAGGCAGCAAAGTGCGATGAAGTGTACTACGCCCATCCGTTCAGTAGTTGGGAGCGCGGGAGCAACGAGAACGGGAACCATATTCTGCGCAGATTTTTGCCGAAAGGAACGGATTTCAGCACGCTGAAACCAAGAGAGCTGAAACGGATCGAAGATTGGGTGAACAACTATCCGCGCAAAATCTTCGGTTATAAGACGGCAAATGATATGTATGCTGCGGCTGCATAAGATACCAAAGTTTGGCAGAACGATGCGACAATTAAACTTGCAATATTCCCCATTCATATTGGGTACAAAGTAAGAGTTGCAATTGTTCGTGAGGTTGAATATACTGATGGAGGGTGTAGCGGATAGCTTACTAGTGCAACTTGAATTACAATTTGAAAACTAAGGGGTATTGAAGTGCGAAAGCTATATGTTGGAATTACAAATGATGAATGGTTTTATAACCTGAGAGATATCTCCCCTGAAGTCGTTAATTTTTGGACGCCGGGAGCAAAAAAATTTAAAGCACTGTGCAAGGGAGAATGGTTTCTTTTTAAGTTACATGCACCACAAAATCACATCGTAGGCGGTGGGAAATTTGATTTTTTCTCAGTTATGTCACTAGAGAATGCATGGAAAAAATATTCAATTCAAAATGGTGTATACGCTTTGCAAGACTTAACATCAAAAGTGCGCGCTTATCGAAAAAATACTGGGGGAGATTTGGAGGGAAATACCATTGGATGTATTCTCTTAAAAGATGTCATTTTTCTCGCTGAAAGAGATTGGTTTCTACCTCCTGCGGATTGGAGTCGATGTATCGTACGCGGAAAAACATATGCCATAGATTCTGAAAGTGGAAATTATATTTTTGAAAACTTTATAAAAGGAATGAACAGGCTGGCATAGAAAAAATGCCTTAACGCCTATGGTTTATATGTCCATTTATTGTAGCAAATGGACTGCTCCCTGTTAAGCGGACAAGAAAATAACCCCCTGTCGTAGAATTACGTTGATTTATGGGGCTGTCGCACATGATTTATGTGCGACAGCCCCACTTCTGTTGTAGATATTTCTTATTTGACTTTTGTTATTGGTCTAATGCTTTCTAATGCCTTCATTTCTGCTATGCAAGCTCATTTGTTCTCAAGAAACATCCAAAATTCAAAATCATCGTACCGTTATTTGTCAGATTAAGATTGTTGGTTCCATGTTGCACCACGTTCGGCTGCTGATGAATAACGGTCGTTTTATCTTCTGGCTCGGCATCCAGAACCGTTGTCTTTCCATCATCTGCATCTTCATATTCATGCATCCCCTCGGAGACTTTTCTCTGCGGGGATTTTCGTGTTTTTGCGGCTTCTTCACGGATAATGTCAGCGAATAAGGAGGCGAGTTTCTCGCCAATATCTTGAGTGTCAGCGCCGGGGAAAATATCGGAGAAAGAATTGCATAGCGCATATAAAACGGCATCTGTCGGCAGGTGATTGATATAGGAGACAAATGCTTCCGGCTCAACATACATAGCTATTTTTTTAGCAAATTTCTGGATGGAGCTCGTATCGTTGAAATAGGACTTGTAAGTGTTTTTCGAATAGTCGTCGAGGATTTCTTCTGCATCTTCTGTGATGGAAGCTAACAAAGATTTTGTAAAAATGTCCGTGCGGCAGCCTTCTCCAATAATTGGATAAAGTCGGTTAGCAAATACTGAAAAGGTCATACATTCTCCTTTCTGTTGAGGACTACCCAAGCATACCCAAGCCAATCCAAAGGGTTTTGTATACTGGGGTTAGTCCGAGAAATAACACATCTGTTTGGGGAATGTTTAGAGTATAGCACGAAAAAATTTTTCTTTTTGAATTTTGAGAAAAAACGAAAAATTTTTTCAAAAAATATGGAATGTTCCTTTTGAAGTGAAATATCCGCGAAGGGAATCCGTGCAATCTTTCTTCAGAAAGGATGATGCGGTGGTGAAATATGTACGGAAAATGAATGAGATGCAGAAGTCTGACGAGTTCTCTCAAATGCCCGTCAAGGTGCAGCCGTATATCTATCAGAAAAAAGCCTACGAATTTACGCTTGGTCTATTCGGTCTTATGCCGTCAGAGACAAGGAGCAGAGGCACCGCTTTGCTGATGGAGATGGGCACTGGCAAAACGATAGTGAGCATCGCCGTGGCGGGCTGTATGTATCAGCGAGGAAAAATCAATCGTGTGCTGGTCGTCGCGCCGCTTTCTATACTCAGTGTATGGAAAGAAGAGTTCGAGAAGTTTGCATCTTTTCCATATACTCTGACCGTACTCAAGGGCACGGTGACGAAGAAGAAGGAACAGCTCTCCCACCTGCCTGCCGAGGGACTGCAGGTCGTGGTCGTAAATTACGAGAGCGCATGGCGGCTCGAAAAGGAGTTGCTTTCCTACGATGCAGACCTGGTGATTGCAGACGAGGCACACAAGCTGAAGGAGAACCGCACATCCCAGAGCAAGGGGATGCACCGCATCGGTGACAAGGCAAGATACAAGCTGCTTCTCACGGGAACGGTCATCACGAACCGCGAACTGGATGTATTCTCGCAGTACCGTTTCCTCAATCCGGCGATTTTCGGCACATCGTTCTATACGTTCCGCAATCGGTACTTCGATATGTGCGGCTACGGAAACCATACGCCGATCTTCCGCAGGCAGATGACCGATGAGTTCTTGCAAAAACTTCATTCCATTGCCTATCGCGTGACGAAAGCGGAGTGCTTGGATTTACCAGCAGTGACCGAGGAAGTCCGCACAGTTGAGATGGAAGCATCCGCCGCGAAGATTTACGGCAAGATCGAGGCGGAAAGCTATGCGGAACTTGCAGAGTCGGAAGTCACTACGGTGAATATTCTCACGCGCCTCCTGCGTCTGTCGCAGATTACGGGAGGATATCTGACCGACGATGACGGCACAGTAAACGCCGTGAGCCGCGCCAAGCTGGAGGCGCTGTCGGATATCCTTGACACCGCGATGGCAGAAGACAAGAAACTCGTCATCATGGCGCGCTTTGTGGCAGAGCTCGACACCATACAAGAGCTTCTGGAAAAGAAAAAGATCGGCTATGCCGCAGTGCGCGGCGGCGTGAAAGATCGAGAAGAAGAAATACGACGCTTCCGGCACGACGAAAACTGCCGCGTGTTTGTGGGACAGATTGCAGCGGCAGGACTCGGCATCACCTTGACGGCGGCAAGCGCGATGGTCTTTTACTCGCTCGACTACAGCATGAGCAATTTCGAGCAGGCGAAGGCTCGCATCCACCGAGCCGGGCAAAAAGAAAAATGTCACTACATCTATCTTGTCTGCAAGGGAACCATCGACCGCAAGGTTCTGTACGCACTGCAAAAGAAAGTGAATCTCGCCAAGATGCTTGTCGACGATTACCGCAAAGGCGGCAATCCCTTAAAGGACAACGACTTTCCCATAAGGGGTTGAATAATTCGTCAGTAAGTGAAAGGAGCGAAACACCAATGGACAATACACAAATTTTTGCCATGGCAGATCGGCTCAAGGCTCTGCAGGAAGAGAAGAAATCTCTGGAAGCAAACGCCAAGGCTCTGGGTGCGGAGATTGTCGACTTGGACAATCAGCTTTCCGACGCCATGACGGAAGCCGAACTTGACCGCTTCTCGCGCAGCGGCTGCACCTTCTACTTGAAGAGCCGCCTCTTCGCCTCTCCGGCGGCAGGGTGCAAAGAAGAGATGATGCAGGCGCTGAAAGACCATGGCTTTGGCACGCTGGTCGTCGAAACGGTCAACGGCAACACGCTGGCCTCGTTTCTCAAGGAACAGAGAGAAGCGACAGGGGAGGATATTCCCGCATGGCTTGAAGGCATCGTCAACACCTATGACAAGGTGTCGGTCGGCATCCGCAAGTCGTAGGATGCTGAAACATCGCATCGATGAAACGTATCAAGACAACCATTTAACAGGAGGAAAAAGAAAATGATGAACAACAAGAAAAACATGCAGACTGAAAACAACGAAGGATTTGCCGTTCTCGCTCAGCAGGAAGCGCTCAGCGAAATCATGGCGGAAGACTGCCAAGGCTTGGAATTCTCCTTTGATCGTGTGAAACTGCCGGCGGGCGGCGGCACGACCTTCGAGATTCCCTCCGCTGAAAGCGAAGAGGGCGAGATGGTGAAAGCCATCACGGGCGTCATCGTCTACCATCATCCGGCATATGCCTACTATCGAAGCAAGTATGCAGGCGGGAACAATCCGCCGGACTGCGGCTCGTTCGACGGCAGGACGGGCGTGGGAAATCCCGGCGGCAGCTGCGCGGACTGCCCGTATAACAAATTCGGCAGCGCCGAAGGGCAGGGCAAGCTGTGTAAGAACAAGCGCACGCTCTACCTCCTGCGCGAAGGAGAAATGTTTCCGCTGATGCTTTCCCTGCCTGCAGGCTCGCTGAAACCTTTCACGCAGTATGTGAAGAGTCAGCTTTCAAGGGGAAGGAAATTGAGCGGCGTCGTTACGAAAATCACGCTGAAAAAGGTCGCCAATGCCTCCGGCATTGCCTATTCCCAAGCCGCATTCACTTTTGAACGGATGCTGACGGCGGAAGAATGTGCGGCGCTCACGGGCACGGCAGAGATGGTCAAGGCGTATGCGGCGAGTCTCACGACGGCATCGCTCGCAGAAGATGGCGGTATGCCCTATGCGAATGCAGGGGAAGTCATCGAGCCTTTGCGGTAAGAGATAAAAATGCTCGGAGGGGGCAGCTCCTCCGAGCAAATATAAAATGGAGGAACACATCATGCAAGCAAAATATCAATGCGTAACTACTGTGGAAAGCATACGTGACTACATCGGCGACAGTCGTTTGGTGGCGTTCGATTTTGAAACTGCGCCCGACGAGACGTATCGGGACGAAGAAAAGGCGGCGCTCGATTCGGCGAAAGCGCACATCGTCGGCTGCTCCTTTTCCGTCGAAGAAGGTACGGGCATCTACGTTCCCGTCTCCCATCGAGCCGGCAAGAACATCGATGAAGTGGAGTTTTTCACATTCCTATCTGCGTTTCTCGCGGACAGGGAAATCTTGAAAATCGCCCACAACATCGCCTTTGAATCCGCTATGGCGTATGCGAAGGGCATCGTAATCCAAGCGCCTGTCTACGATACGATCTGCGCGTCGCAGATGAGCCTCAAAAGTTCCTATGAATTTCGCAAGCTGAACGAGAGCGGCTTGAAGCGATTGGCGGAGGAATTGTTTGACGAACCGCTGCCGTCATTTACGCATGTGACGGACGGCAGGCACTTTGACGAATTGGACGCACAGGACAAAGAAACTGTCCGCTACGGTGCTGCTGATGCGGATTTTGCCCTGCGGCTCTATCATAAGTTCAACGACTGGTTTGACCGTTATCTCCCGAAGCACAGAACTCTCGTGGAGGAAGTGGAAAGTCCGACCGCCGTATATCTCGGCATCATGAAGAAGAACGGCATCCCCGTGAATCTCTCGCTTATGAATCAGAGAAAGACGGAAGCGGAAGCCGAGATGGAGCGGCTGCGCAAGGAGATTTCCTTCATCATCGGCGATGTGAATATCGGGGCGAACTGCTCCACGCAGGCGTTCAAAAACTATCTCTACCGAGATTTGCACCTTCCCGTATTGAAAACCACGAAAACCAACCGTGAGGCGGCGGACGACATGGCCATGACGCTCCTAAAAGAATGGTGCGACATGAATCGCCCCGAGATGTCTGGGCTTTTCACATTGGTACAGGAATACCGCAAATGGGGCAAGATCAAGTCTACCTACATTGACGGATATTTGAAATATGTCAATGCCGTCACAGGGCGCATCCATCCGGAGATATTTGCGCTTTTCACGGACACCGGCAGGATGAACTGCCGCAAGCCCAATGCGCAGAACATGCCGCGAAAGACGAACGATCCCGTTGGCGTGCGAAACTTCATCCAAGCACCGGAAGGTCAGCTCGTCCTGTCGCTCGACTTCTCGCAAATCGAGCTGCGCGTGGGCGCATTCTACTGCCGCGATGAAGTGATGCTCAAGACGTACCGCGAAAACGGCGACATTCATGCTGCCACGACATCCGTCATCTTCGGCGTGAGCGATGAAGAAGCCAAGGACAAACATGCGGAAGGCTACAAGGAGCGCCGAACCATTGCCAAAAACGTGAATTTCGGCACCTTCTACGGACTCTTTCCCAGAGGATTGCAGAAAACGCTGAAGTTCAAGGCGGGCGTAGAAAAATCCCTTGATGAATGTGAGACGATCATCACCAACCTCAAAGCCGGTTACCGCAGACTGTCCGCATGGCAGGAAGAAACGAAAGCGCAGGCGGCAAGGCGGATGTATTCGGAAACGTGGCTGGGCAGGCGCAGATATCTCCCGCAAATCCGAAGCGACAACTGGGGCTTGAAGTCCTTTGCCGAAAGATGCGCTCTGAACACACCGATTCAGGGTACGGCAGCAGATATTTTGAAGCTCGCTGTCACGAGGATTCTTGCGGGACTTCCCAAGCGTCCATGGCTGAAGCCCATTCTTCAGATACACGACGAACTGACGTTTCTTATACCCGAGGAAAGACTCTCGGAAGCCGTAACCTTTATACGCGCCTGCATGGAAGCGCAGCCCTTTCCGGACTTCGATCTTCCGTTGCTGGCAGAAGCCGCAGCCGGAAAGAACTTCGGCGCGATGGAAGAGTTGGAGGATTGACCGATGCACAGAAACAGCGAAGGCTATGCCGATCCCACTGCAGGGGCGGCGATGCAGAGGATTCTGTATCAGCAGTACATCGAGCGGCAGAAGAAGCGGAATGCTTACAAGAACCGCAGGAAAATCTATGTGGCGTCGAGATATGCAGGCGACATAGAAGAGAATGTGCAAGCGGCGATACGCTATTGCCGCCGTGTTATCGAGGCGGGATATATGCCGATCGCGAGCCATCTGCTCTATCCGCAGATGCTCAATGACAGCGACGTTGAAGAGCGCGAAATAGGGCTGATGTTCGGTCTGGCGCTCCTTCGGATGTGCGATGAGGTCTGGGTGTTCGGCGAAATATCACGGGGCATGGCGGAGGAAATCAAGGAAGCGAAAGAACGGAAGAAAACGCTTCGGTATTTCAGGGAGGAAACAACATGAATGTAACGGCGACAGATGTTCTCGGTGCGCTCTTCAATCCGATCGATACGGTCTGCTTTCGCGTATTCGAGGACAAGAAGACGGGTGTTTTCCGAGGCGCGAAGCTGTCCTGCGAGTGCGGGAAGTACAAGAGCATCGAGGAAACGCTCAAGAAGCACAATGCCATGCAGCGGGGCATCTTCTTCGTGGTCAACTACGGTGGGCAAGACGATGCCGCCATCACGAGAATCAACGCGCAGTTCTTCGAAATGGACGACGGCACCTTCGAAGAACAGCAGAAAAATGTCGATGCCTTTCCTTTGCCGCCATCTATGGTAATCAAGACGCAGAAATCCCTGCACGTTTATTACTTCATGGATTCGACCGCCAAAGTGGAGCGTTTTCGCGAGATACAGAAGCGGCTCGTCAAGCATTTTGGCGGCGATCCCGTGTGTGTGAACGAATCGCGCGTCATGCGTCTGCCCGGCTTTCACCACTGCAAGAAGGAAACGCCCGTTGAGGTGACGTGTATCTCCTTCCATCCGGAGCGTAAATACACGCAGGAGCAGTTGGCAAGCGTCCTGCCGGAAATCGAAGGAGCACCCGCAGAACGCAAGAACGGTACGGCAAAAGGTTTGGAGCAGGTATGCCGTGCCTGTGATTTCATCAAGCACTGCCGAGAGAATGCGTCGACGCTCTCCGAGCACGACTGGTATGCGATGATTACCAACCTCGCGCCTTTTGCCGGCGGGACGGCAAGGATTCATGAAATGTCGCGGCCTTATCCGAGATACTCCGAGGCAGACACGCAAAGGAAAATCAACCACTTTCTGGAAAGCGGCACAAAGCCCATGACATGCCGGACGATTGCCGAGAAAGGCTTCAAGTGCCCGAAGGCAGGGAAATGTCCGGTGAAATCCCCGGCGGCGCTTTGCTTCCAGCCGATGGAAATCCATGTGCTGTTGGAAATCCTGCAAGGGTTTCCCGTGACGGGCGAACCCGTCAAAGACTTGCAGACCGCCAAGGCATTCATGCTCGATTATCTCTACAATCAGGATATGGTGACGGCGGACGCCATGATTCAGTCGAATATCCGCGACCACTTCAAGCTGCCGCCGACCTTTCTAAAATCGTTGCAGACGGCATTCAAGGCGGAAAACAAAGCCTTCCGAAAGAAACTGGAGGCGAGGAAGGAGAGGGCGCTCAAATCCCTTCTCGAGTGGTACGAGGTGATTGATGCGGGAGTGCGTTTCCTGCCGGGTGTGCTTGCAAAGGCGCTGGCGAAAAACGAAAAGGTTTTTTATGCGGCGGAGCAGCACTTTCGTTACCAAGGCGGCGTGTATGTCGAGATGGCTGAGATGGAAGCGCAGAGGCTCGTACAGGAGCAGATGCTGATTCGTGAGACAAAGATGAGTCAGATCATCGATGCGGAAAAACAGTGGCGGCTTCTCGTGCAGCGCGATATTCGAGAACTGAATGCCAATCCCTATATCATCAACGTCCGCAACGGTCTGTACAATGTTTTGGAGGATACGCTTACGGAGCATACGCCCGACTATTTCTCCACGGTGCAGCTTGATGTTGCCTACGACGAAGCGGCAGGATGCCCATTGTTCAAGAAGTTTCTCGCCGAGTCGATGGGAGGCGACATGGAGCAGGTCGGGCTGATTCAGGAAATGCTCGGCTACTTCCTCATCCCTGTCAATTCGGCGCAGAAATGCTTTGTCATTGTCGGCGCGGCATCGGCGGGAAAATCCGTGCTGCTGCGCGTGCTGAATGACGTCCTCTTAGGCAGGCGGAACGTAAGTAATGTGTCGTGGCAGGCGCTGAATGAGCGGTTCAAGACGGCGGAACTTTTCGGCAAGCTCGCCAACATCTTTGCCGACCTGCCGACGAAGAACATCGACGACAACGGCATCTTCAAGGCGCTCGTGGGTGAGGACTATCTGACCGTGGAGAAAAAGAACAAAAATCCGTTCAGCTTCCAGTCGAGCGCAAGACCCCTGTTCTCGTGCAACAGCATACCGAAGAACTACGGCGACCGCTCCGAGGGCTTTTACCGCAGGCTTGTCATCTTGCGCTTCAAATACACCGTGCCGAAGGAAAAACGCGATCCGGAGCTCTTGGAGAAATTCCGCATGGAAGCGGACGGCATCTTCCTCTTTGCCTTGGAAGGGCTTCGTCGCCTGATGGGGAATCGCTACATCTTCTCGGAAACGCAGGTTAATGCCGATGAACTGCAGCAATACAGGGAAGAGTCGGATTCCGTGCTTTCCTTCGTAAAGGACTGCTGCGAACTTTCTGCAGAACATTCCGTCGGTTCGACGGAGCTGTTCAATGCGTACAAAGGCTACTGCGAAGAATGCGGCTTGCGACCATATGCACAAAAGAACTTCGTGCAGCAGATCACTGCGACGTTTTCCGGCATAACGCGGGGAGTGGACGCCCTCGGGAAAAGGCGGACTCTCATAGGCATCAAGCTCGGTGAATGCCTTGGATGAAACGCGGATTTCCTGCTGGAAATATCACCACAATCTGACACGTTTGACATGTAAATCCTATCTCTTTACATATACACATATTTATTATACACATCATATTTTATAAAAATTTACAGTACAATAGGATTTTTGCTGTCAAATGTGTCAGAAGCCTTGAAAACATGGAGGTCTGTTTGACAGATGAAAGAGTCATACATCGTAAAAGCTATTTTGAAGCACCTCAAGCGTGTGCCGGGATGCTTCTGCTGGAAGGAACATGGCGGCATGTACGGGACGGCAGGCATTCCCGACATCATTGCCTGCATCGGCGGACGGTTCTTCGCCTTCGAGGTCAAGACCGAGCGTGGCAGAGCGACGAAGTTGCAGGAAGCGACGCTTCGGAAAATCCTCGCGGCGGGAGGCATGGCCTCGGTGGTGCGCTCGGTGGCTGATGTACAGGCGGTCATAGAAGATGCTCTGCACAGAGATAAAGATTGCAAAGGAACGATTCACAAAAAGGAGGAGATTCCAGATGAACTGGATGAAAGAATTTGATAAAAGAAAAGCGTATGAGAATCTGGCGAATGCCATTATTGAGCAGGCGGTGCATGACTTCCGAGAAGCGAAGCTCCGCCTGCAGAAAAACGCAAGAGATGCGGAAGCGGAGAAGACCTACAGGGAGATCAAGCGGTTCTTCCGCTCAGAATGGTTTAGCCAGTTGACGACATTGGATGGCGAGCTTTTGCTCGAAAAGCTGGAGGAGGAGTCTGAATGACAGCAAAAGAGTATTTGGCGCAGGCGAGGAACATCGACCAGCGTATCAACGACAAGCTCGCCTATGTGGCGCAGCTGCATGATATGGCAACAAACGTTAGCGCGGTCATCAGCAATATGCCAAAGAGTCCAAGTCCGAACAATCAGAAGATGGAAAGCATCATTGTGCGGCTTGCGGACACAGAAGCGGAAATCAATGCAGACATCGACCGTCTGGTGACTTTGAAACTTGAGATTATGAATACGATCTGGCAGGTCGAGGACGCGAAAGCCTGTGCCATCCTTGAGCGACGCTACCACAGCTTCAAATCGTGGGAGGAAATCGCCGCCGATTTAAATGTCAGCGTGCGATGGGTACATAAGATCCACGGCAAGGCGCTGGAAGATGTAGAAAAAATTTTGAAAAAGGACATAAAAATGCACTAGACTGCACATGAGTTCACAAAGGTTCGTATTGCGTTCACTAGGTTGATTTTGATATGATAGAATCAGCAAGAATAGGAAGAAGCCATCGAGGGAGAAATCCCGTCGGTGGCTTTTTTGTTGGAGGTGAGAGATGCCGAGGAAACCGAAACGCCCCTGCCGTATGACAGGCTGTCCGAATCTCACAGATAAGAAGAGCGGCTACTGCGAAAAGCACGAGAAGCCGATGCAGAGGCACTACGAACGCTTCGCTCGCGGCTACAGGCAGCATGAGCGGTACGGAAGCGCGTGGCGAAAGATTCGCGACCGTCATTTGGCACGAGAGCCTCTGTGTGAGATGTGCAGAGCGTACGGACGCTTTGTGGCGGCGACGCTCGTGCATCACATCAAGCCGCTCGGCGATGGCGGCACGCATGACGAGAGGAATCTCATGTCGCTCTGCATTAGCTGTCACGAGAAAATCCACAAAAGAAAAAAGCCGTCCTAAATGAACAGCTTATTCATCGAATATATCTGCATGAGTTCCAGTTTCGACAAGGGTCAAGGTGAGGATGTCATTTTCAACGAGGTACACCAACAGCCAATCTGGTTGAATATGGCACTCGCGAAACCCCGCCCAATTCCCATGGAGTTCGTGGTCACGGTATTTGGCATCTAGCTTGTGTCCCTGTCTCAATACATCGACAACATCATCCAATAGTTTGAGGTTCAAGCCGCGTTTTTTGGCACGCTTGTAACTTTTCTTATAGGCGCTGGTGAATTTGATGTGATAGGTCATTCTTCTAACGCCCTCTTTAGTTCGTCCATATTGTCGTAGCTGGGAACATTAGGGTCGCGGGAGATTCTTCTTGCTTCTTTCATAGCGGCCAAAGTGCTTTGCTTATAACGCGGCATTTCGATAGAAAAAGGGATGCCTCCACGAAGAACGCACTGATGCAGAAACATATTAACGGCACCGGACATATCTAAGCCCAACCCAGAAAACAAAACCCCGGCCTGTTCCTTTATATATCGGTCAATTCTTATTTGAGTAGGGACAGTTGACATGGTGATCACACTCCTTTCTTTTAGAAATAGTATAGCTTGTTTGGTTTACGATGTAAAGCAAAATTCTTATTAATGACTGGGTGGGGGGAGGTAAAATCTCCAAAACCGCGCCATTGCTGGACCGGCGATGGGCTTGACAGAAAAATTCGCATAACTTTTCGACCAGTTAGAGAGACAGGCTTTGTTGGCGTGATTTTGGGCGGGAAGCTAGGCATAGCGGGGGCTGACAGTCACTTGAAATGCGCGATAAAACAGCCCAAAACGCTAAAACTTATGCTCAAAAAGTTTTGAAAAGTTTTAAGGGGGAAATCGTATGGGGCTTAGAGGACCGCATCCCGGCACGGGAGGCAGACCGAGAAAATCCCTGGCAGAAAAAGTGACTGAGGGCAATCCCGGCAAGCGAAAGCTGAAGGTATTGGATTTTGAAAAAATCGCCACGGAGCCGGAGGGCGTGGAAATGCCGCCTCCCAAGGAATTCCTGTCGGCTGCTCAGCGTGACGGCTCAACACTCTCGGCGAGTGAACTTTACAAAGAAGCGTGGAAATGGCTGGAGCGG
>NZ_ALNM01000034.1:0-25892 GCF_000292955.1 Selenomonas sp. CM52 | reverse complement strand
AACACTTTGTCAATTCATGCGTGCTCTTCTTCCTGTTCGAGCAGGTCGAGAAGCTGCGAGATGTTCTTCTTGCCGAAGTAGAATTTCGCGTCGTCGTCGATGAAGAAGCACGGCACGCTCATGATGTTGTACTGCTCCTTGATCTCGGGGAAGAGGCTCAAGTCGTAGACATCCGTCTTGACATGCGGGTTGAGGGTCGCGATGCGCTGAGCGCTCGTGACGAGTTCGGGGCACATCGTGCACGAGAGGCTGACCATGATGGTGATATGGTGATCTTCCTTGATTTTCTCAATACGCGCGAGATCCTCGTCGGCGACCTTCTGTCCGGCGCTCGAAGCGTTGTAGAGACCGAGCACGAAGCTCGTGAACTCGTGCCCGCCCGGGACGCCGTGGAAAGCGAGTCCCGCCCAGCTGCCGTCCGCATTGTAGATGCGCACGTTCGGCACGCCCATGCCGCCTGTGATCTCGACGGACAGCTTGTCCGTCATCTGTGCGAGCTGCGTCATGAAGTCGAGAAGCTCGCTTGAGCGCGGATCGTCACTCAGCGCGACCTCAAGGTGCAGAGGACGCTCCATGCGATCAAAGACCGTCATGAGCTGCTTCTTCATGTCGGCCGTGAAGGGGCCGGTCGTCGGAGCCGCTGCCTCTCCCTTCCCCGTGTCCTTCCCCGTGTCCTTCGCCGTGTGCTGCACGGCGCGGCACACCTTGTGCTTCGTCTTCCGCCCCGTCTTCTCCTCCATCTTCATGGCGTACTTTTCCATCTCGGTAGCGGCGAGAGCGCCGTCGCCCGTCGCCGTCACGACCTGCCTGAGCGGCTTGATGCAGACGTCGCCCGCCGCATAGAGTCCTTCAACCGTCGTCCGCTGCTGGCGGTCGGTCACGATGTAGCCATGTTCGTCCAACTCCGCCAGTCCCTTGACGAGATCGGTCGACGGCTGGTAGCCCGCGAACACGAACACCCCGAAAGAATCCCCTCCTTCGGGTGTGAACACCGTGCGCTCGCTCGTGGCGAGGTTTTTCCATGTGAGCTTGCGCGGCAGGGCGTCGCCCTCGACCGACTCAACCTCCGTCTGGAAGTGGATCGAAATCTTCTCATTATCGCGTGCGGGCTGCGCCGTCGCAGGAGCGCATGTGAAGTCTTCCTCGCGCACGAGGATCGTCACATGCTTCGCGTACTTCGTGAGGAATACGCTCTCCTCCGCCGCTGCAAAGCCGCCGCCGATGACGAAGACGTCCTTGCCCGTGAAGAACTCGCCGTCGCACGTCGCACAGTAGGCGACGCCGTGCCCGCGAAATTCCTTCTCGCCCGCAAAGCCGATCTGGCGCGGATGTGCGCCCGTCGCGAGCAGTACGGTAAAAGCTTCATAGTCGCCGCGGCTCGTATGCACATGCCAGGTATCGCCCTTCTTTTCGAGCGAATTGACTTCGGCGAGCAGAAATTCCGCGCCGAAGCCTTCCGCCTGACGGTGCATCTTCGCCGTGAGGTCAGCGCCGCTCGTAGGGTCGCTGCCCGGATAGTTCACGACCTCCGCCGTCAGGGCGATCTGACCGCCGAAAGTCTCCTTCTCCACCACGAGCACACGGCAGCAGGCTCTTGCCAAGTAAAGCGCGGCGGTCAGCCCCGCAGGGCCGCCGCCGATCACTACTGCATCATAAAGCTCGCTTACTTCCGCCGCCATCTCAGAGCGCTCCCACGAGGTCGAGCGTCGGCTTCAGCGTCTCGCCGCCAGGCTGCCACTTCGCCGGGCAAACCTCATCGCCATGCTCCGCGACGAACTTGCATGCCTGCAGCTTCCGCAGAAGCTCGTCCGCGTTGCGGCCGACGTTGCCCGCGTTCACCTCGTAGGCGACGATCTTGCCCTCGGGGTTCACGATGAACGTGCCGCGCTCGGAAAGGCCGGCGTCCTCGATGAGCACATCGAAGTCACGCGCAAGGACGTGCGTCGGATCGGCGAGCATCGGGTAGGTGATCTTCTTGATGCGCTCGGAATGGTCATGCCATGCCTTGTGCACGAAGTGCGTGTCGCACGAGACGGAATAGACCTCGCAGCCCGCTTCCTTGAACTTCGCGTAGTTGTTCTCCAAGTCTTCAAGCTCCGTCGGGCAAACGAACGTGAAGTCTGCCGGATAGAAGAAGAATACGCTCCACTTGCCGAGCACATCCGCCTTCGTCACCGTGCGGAAGGCCTCATTCTGGTAAGCCTGTACAGCAAAATCTCCGATTTCCTTGTTGATCAACGACATTTTCAATCACTCCTAGCGAATAATTATTATTTGTTAGCTGATAAATAAAGAATACCACAGCATACGGCGGCTGTCAAGCATTTTTTGAAATAAATTTTCATTCACGTCTGCTGTTCCTTCCTTTGAGAGATTCGCGCCGCCTGAAAAGGCGCATGACTCCCCCCGTAAGGGCATGCACGACGGTGGCCGCGAAGCGAAGTTCACAGACAGCCATCTGCTTCCATCCTCCAGTTGGTCGATCCTCCTCTTAAAATTCGCTAAGGTTCAGCAATATTCCTTCTTGCGGGAAAAAAAAGTTACGACGCGAAGCCCGAGAGATTCTGCCATCTCGTGCGCTTCACGAAAGGCGAAGCCGATCGCGGCCGCATTGTGCGCATCCGAGCCGAGCGTCACCTCGCGCCCGCCCATCTCGCGGTAGCGACGGAAGATCGGCACGAGCGACGACTTGCCCTGCGGCGCGTCGAAGCGGCGCGTGTTCAGCTCAAGCACGGTATCCGTCTCAATGATGGCTGCGAGCACCTCGTCGATTTCTTCGCCGTAGGCCGCATAGGTCAGTTCCGTATCAAGGTAGGCAGCATAGCGTGCGATGTAGTCGATGTGCGCGAGGATGTCGATGAACTCGCCGTGCGAGCGCACGCAGTGCGCCATCGTTTTGAGGTAGAGCCGGTAGACCTCGTCCTTTTCGCGCCCCTCGTAGAGCGTCTCATAGTAGAGGTCGAAGCCCATGAGCGTGTGGATTGAGCCGATGACCTGATCGAAGGGCGCTCGAAGGAGGAAGGCGCGATTCTTGTCGGCAAGGCCTTCCTGCATGCCGAGTTCAACGCCGAGCCGAAGCCGTTCTCCCTTGCCGCGAAGCGCTTCGTACTTCTTCCAATAGTCTTCGGGCGAAAAGGTGAAGTCCTTCTCGCCCGGAAAGTCCATGTCCTCGTGTTCGGTGAATACCGCGCCGATGCCGAGCTTTGCGGCCCTTTCGAGCGCATCCTCGGCCTTCATCGCGGAGTCAGCGGAGACTTCCGTGTGCATGTGACTGTCGAATATCATCGTTCTCCCTCCGTTTGCATGGCAGAAAAGGCGTCGGCAAGGCGCGCGAACTCGGCAAGACTCAGCGTCTCGCCGCGCCTTTTCTCGTCGATCGCGGCCACGTCCAGCGCACGGCGCACGGCATCCTTCGACGCTCCCGTGCCGAGGAGCGCGTTGGCGAGCGTCTTGCGCCTCTGTCCGAAGGAGGCGCGCGCGACGCGGAAGAACATGCGCTCGTCGGTTACCTCTACAGGCGGTTTCTCGCGCTTTTGGCACGCGATGACGGCGGAGGCGACCTCGGGCGCAGGAATGAAGGAGCGCGGCGCGACCTCGCGCACGATGCGCGGCTCCGTATGGTACTGCACGGCGACGGAGAGCGCACCGTAGATCTTCGAACCGGGCGCGGCAATCATGCGCTCTGCCACTTCCTTCTGCACCATGGTCACGATGTGCGTGATGGGCAGATTCTGCTCAAGGAGTGCGAGGAGGATCGGCGTCGTGATGTAGTAGGGCAAATTCGCCGCGACTTTGAACGGCTGATTTTCCATGAGGGCGCGGATGTCCGTCTTCAAGATGTCGCCGGGCACGATGCGCAGATGATCGTAGGCGGCGAGCGTCTCGGCGAGAACGGCGGGCAGCTTCTTGTCAAGTTCGACAGCGGTGACGTGTGCGCCAGCTTCAAGAAGCCCCTGCGTCAGCGTGCCGATGCCCGGGCCGATTTCCAAGACGCGGTCGCCGTCTTCAATTTCCGCCGCCGCCACGATGTCCTTGACGACAGAGCCGTCGACGAGGAAGTTCTGCCCGAGCCGCTTCGAGGCGCGAAGGCCGAAAGCCTTCAGAATGTGGCGCGTGACGGCAGGACTGGCAATCTCGGGAGCGATCATAATGCGCCTCCTTTCGCGGCTGCTTTCGGCTCGTCATTTCGCACGGCAGCCGTTTCAGCGCTGCCTTCCTCGTTCCGTACAGCAGCCGTTTCAGTACCGTCCTCCAATGCCAGCGCCGCCTCGAACTCCTCGCGCGTCACGCCGTAGCTGTTGAGGCGCTTGCAGAATGTGCGCGCGTTCGCCCAGCCGATGCCGAGCCGCTCGCCGAGCCGCGCGCGCCGCCGACTCGCATCCTCGCCGCCCGAAAGCCCCGCGAGGATGAGATCTCGGCTCGTAAAGACTTCGCGCGGTGCGATCGTGCACGTGCGCACCTTGGCGAGTGCGCGGCGGATCGACTCAGGCGAGGCCTGCTCGACGCCGATGTCGCCCTTGGCTGTCGCCTCCTCCTTCGGGATGAAGGCATGACCCGCCTCGGGGAATCTCTTCGCGAGAAAACGCCTTATGCGCTCGCCCGCCGAGTCGGGATCGGTGAGGATGATGATGCCGCGTCTCTTGTACGCCGCCTCGATGTCGGCGAGCGCACGCCTGCCCAGCGAGAAGCCGCCCGTCACGATGCAGTCGGCGTCGAGCGCCTTTCGGACAGCAACGACGTCCATCTTTCCTTCCACAACAAGAACTTCTTTCAGCATATCTTTCCCTTCCACAAAGGGGCTGTGCATAAGCCCCATTCGACTCATGCACAGCCCTCGTTCACAGCAAATCATATTCCGCCTTCCACGGGGGCGGTTTTGCGGGCGGCGCACGATTGTACGTTTATGCGTACATTCCTCACAGGATGCGCCGCACCGCTTCGTAAATTTTTTCATGCACCGCCTCGCGCGAAAGCGGCTCGCCCGCCTCGCTGCAGCGGACGCGCTGCCAGCCGCAGCGCGCGGCAAGATTGACCGACGCCCGATGGCAGCGCACGAGGTAATCCTCGTCGCGCTCGTGAATGTCCCGTGCCGCGCCGCTTGCCGCCGCGCGCGCCGCGATAAGGCGGCGGCTCACGGCAGGATCCATGTCGAGAAAGAGGACGAGATCGGGGCGCGGCAGCGCGAGCTTTTCGTACTCGAAATCCTCAAGCCACGCGAGGAAAGCCTCGCGCTCGGCCGCATCCTCAAGCTTCACGGCCTGATGAACCATGTTCGCCGTCGTGTAGCGGTCGGCGAGGATGATCGCGCCCGCCTCAAGATCCGCACGCCATTTCGTCTGAAACGACGCGTAGCGGTCGACGGCAAAGAAGGCAGATGCGGCGTAGGCATTGACTTCAGACGCACGTTCGCCGAAATCGCCGCCGAGGTACATGCGCACGAGCGCCGACGACGGCGAAGCGTAGTCGGGAAACTCGACCTGCCGCACGCAGCGGCCTTCGGCGATGAGCCTTTCCCTGAGCATCTTCGTCTGCGTCGCCTTGCCCGAACCGTCGCCCGCCTCCAAGACGAGGAGTTTTCCCTTCGCCTGCAAGATTCCAGCCTCCTTCACACTTCCGCGATTTCCGCCCTTGGGGCAGATCCGGCGCTCACTCCACGCATGGCACATGGAGGATGAACTTCGTGCCCCTGCCGAGATCACTCTCAAGCTCGATGCCGATCGCATGCTGCTCAGCGATCCAGCGCGCGATCGAAAGCCCCAGTCCCGTGCCGCCCGGCGCATCCTTGCCGCGCGTCCGCGCGGAATCGACGCGATAGAAGCGCTCGAACACCTTGTCCTGATGCTCCTTCGCGATGCCGATGCCGTTGTCGGCAAGCGTCAGAACCATCTCACCCGAGCCACGGCGCAGCTCGATCGTGATGCGGCCGCCCTTGGGCGTATACTTCATGCTGTTTTCGAGGATGATGCGCATCATGTGCTTGATGAGCAGTGGGTCGGCGTAGACCGCGCCCGGTTCATTTGCAAGAAGCTCGACCTCGTGCCGCGTCGCGATGAGCGCCATCTTCTTCACGACATCCTCAACCAGAGGCGCGAGTTCCAGTCGCTCCTTGTGCATGGCGAGCCGCTTCTGGTCAGCGCGTGCGAGGAACAAGAGCTTCTCGATCAGCCCCTGCATGTCCTCGGCTTCGGAAGCCATGGCAGCGAGTCCCTCTTCGAGCGTTTCGGGATCGCTTGCGCCCCAGCGGCGCAGCATGTCCGAGTAGCCGCGGATGACCGTCACGGGCGTCCGAAGCTCGTGCGAGGCATCGGACACGAAGCGCCGCTGCTGCTCGAATCCCGCCTGTATGCGGTCGAGCATGTGGTTGAACGTCTCAGCAAGCTCGGCAAGCTCGTCCTTGACGGGCGGCACAGCGATGCGTCGACCAAGGTCGGTGACCTCAAGGGAACGCGCCGCCTGCGTCATCGTGCGGATCGGCCGCAGGATGCGGCAGCTGATGAAGTAGCCCGCGGCGAGCGCCAGAACGATGCCCGCGAGATTCGTGATGGTCAGCACCTTCTGCAATGTCGTGAGGAAGTGGCGCTCCGCTGTGATCGTGCGGAAGAAGTGCAGTACATAGGTGTGCCCGCTCTGGTTGATGATGATTTTGTGGTAGTAAATTTGTGTATTGCCAATGGTAGAAACGTACATCGCCGAATTCGCCCAAAGCGGCGGATGCTGGTCAATGTGCGCCTCGACGAGGCGGATGGACGGGTAGTGCGTATCCGACTCGTAGACGACGGGGCTGTCCGCCCCCTCCGTCACGCGCAGCACAACACCGGGCATCAAGAGATCATCCTCGTAGACAGCGAAGGCGAGCGGATAGCGACGGCGCATGTCGGGTGCCGTCTCGTTAAAAATCTCCGTACCATGCTCGATCGCGGAGAGCACATGCTCCTGCGATCGCATAAGCTCAATCTCCGCCTGGTGGTAGAGGGAATAATAGATGCCGATGGCGGAAACGATGCTCGTGAACACGAGCACGAAAACGAGCACCGCCGCATAGACGAGCGTCAGCCACGTCGATATGCGCATGTGGCGCGAGGAGCGCAGGCGGGAAAGTGCACGCCAGAGCCGCCTAGCCCTTGATCGCATAGCCGACGCCCCGCACCGTGTAGATGTACTTGTCGTCGAAACGCTCATCAATCTTTGCACGCAGATAGCGGATATAGACGTCAACCACGTTCGTGTCGCCTACGTAGTCATAGCCCCAGACTTCCTGCAAGATCTGGTCGCGCGTGAGAACATTGGGCTTGTTGCGCAGCATGTATTCGAGAAGTGAATACTCCTTCTTCGTCAGTTCAACAAGATCGCCCTTGACGCGCACCTCGTAGCGCCCCGGATAGAGCACGAGATCCTTGACGGCGAGCACGCGCTCGTCGCGGTTACCCGCCTCGTTCGCCTTGTGCACGCGAATCGCCGCGCGCACGCGGGCCAGCAATTCCTGGATGGCGAAGGGCTTCGTGATGTAGTCGTCCGCGCCGATGTCGAGTCCGTTGACCTTATCCTCGACATCGTCCTTCGCCGTCAGCATGATGATTGGCACGTCGCTGATCTCGCGCACGCGGCGGCAGACCTCAAGGCCATCCATATCGGGCAGCATGATGTCGAGGAGAACGAGATCGTACTGCTCCTGCACGATGCGCTCGTAGGCGCGGCGTCCGTTTTCCTCGGATTCCGTCTCGAAGCCCTCGTGCTCCAGCTCCATCTGCAAAAAGCGCGCGATGCGCCTCTCGTCCTCGACGATCATGATCTTCTTCGGGGATTCTGCCGCCTCCGCCGCACTCACTGCTTCCGCCGTTGTGCTTTTCGTTGCTTTTTCTGCCTTTGCTGCTCTCGCCATGCTGTATCCTCCTGTTCTTCACTGCGTCCTGCGCTTCTTTCGTGCGGACGCTTCATCTCATCACTCTCGGCGGCTTATAGGAAGCACGGACAAACCCACGCATCCTATAGAAGTCGCTCGCGAAGGAGCGACAAAAAGCTTGCAGCCGCCGCTGAAAGCGGTCGGTCGCGTTTCCACGCGATCACCGTATGCGTCAAGATCTCAGGCTCGACGATCCGCTTGCAGACCATCGCCTCATCCGTCAGAAGGCTCTTCGCCGACTGCGGCAGGATCGCCGCACCGAGTCCTGCTTTCGCCGCCAGGACATCCTGTACGATGCTGTCGCTCAGGCACAGGATGCGCGGCTCGAAACCTGCTTTTCGGCAGGCGGTAAGAAAGATGCCCTGCCAACGAAGCGGGATGATGATCGACTGCTCGGCAAGCTCTGCGAGCCGCACGAAATCTTCGGCCGAACCGCAGGGCGCCGTGCGGTTCATCATCGCCGCGAGCGGTTCGTTTGCGAGCACGATGGACTCGTAGCTCTCGCGCTCGACCTCCGTGCGCGTAATGGCGATCTCGATGAGTCGGTTGTCGAGCATGTCGAGAACGCGTGCGCCCTCAGCCTCGAAGATCTGGAAGGTCACGCGCGGATGCGTTTCGTGAAACGCCGCCAAAAGCCCCGGCACGAGATTCGCGCCCGAGCTTGTGATCGTGCCGATGCGCACCTCGCCCGCTGTGCCTTCGCCCACGTCCTGGATCTCGCGCACCGTGCCATCGACGAGGCCTAGAATCTGCTCGACGCGCTCCTTGAGCACGCGCCCCGCCTCCGTCAGTCGGATGCGGCGGCTGCCGCGCTCGAAGAGCTTCACGCCGAGCGCACTCTCCAGCCGCTTCATCTGCCTCGACAGCGCGGGCTGCGCCACGGCGAGCCGCCCTGCGGCATGGCTGATATTGCCTTCCTCCACGATCGCATAAAAGGCGCGCATGTCCTTGATGTCCATTCTTTCTTCTCCCCTTCGGCGCCAAAGCGCCCGTGCAGCATCCAGCCGCCGCACAGTGTATACGTCTTTTATTATATGGGGGAATCTTTCGCAAGGCAAGTGAATTTCCGATGAAAGTCCAAGAAGTCAAGCCCGAAGGGCGCAGACCGATTGGCAAACTTTCATTCAGGACGGCGCACAATTTCCACACAATGGACGTTTGTGCGTGTAATTCCTCATATACCGCTCCAAAACACAAAAAAGGCGTCATCCCCGAAACGGGACAACGCCTGCCTTCATCACTGGCGGAGAGTGAGAGATTCGAACTCTCGATACAGGTTTCCCCGTATACACGCTTTCCAGGCGTGCTCCTTCAACCACTCGGACAACTCTCCAATGCTTGAATCTGCCTGCGGCAAGCCGCAGTCGATATGAAGTTTTCGTCAGCCTGCAAACAAGGCTGCGCAACAAGGATGAGTATACCATTTCCCATGCGGCTTGTCAATCGCAAGTTACAGGGAAATTACAGCGGGTAAATGAAGTGACATCGTAAATTCCAATGCTTCTTGCCCGTACTCCTATCGGCTTTCTTAGAGTAAATCCCACAGACTTACATCAGCGGAAGTTACTTTGCGAAGTTACGCCGTTCCATGAAAACTCTCTATACATGCGGCGATGTGCGCCGCCGCTCTTTTCAGCTCCTCCTCCGTGTGCGTCGCAGCCAAGGCGACGCGCAGGCGAGCCGCCCCCTTCGCCACTGTCGGGTAGCGGATGGCGGATACGAGGATGCCCTGCCGCTCCAAATCCTTCGCTATTTTCACCGCCAGGGACTCTTCGCCGATGATGAGGGGCACGATCGCCGTCTCGCTCCGGACTTCAACGCCATTCTCGGCAAGCGCCGCGCAGAACACACGGACATTTTCCTGCAGGCGGGCGCAGCGCTCTGGCTCTTCCTGCAAAAGCTGCAGCGCTGCGGACGCAGCGGCGAGATTGGCGGGCGATTGGCTCGTCGAGAAGATAAAACTGCGAGCTGTATTCTTCAAATAGTCGATCAAGAGTCGACTGCCGCAGACGTAGCCGCCCTCGCTCGCCAAAGCCTTCGACAGCGTCCCCATCAGGACGTCGGGCTTCTCCCTTAAGTGAAAATGCTCGCATATACCGCGCCCCGTCCCGCCGATCACGCCGGTCGAGTGCGCTTCGTCCACCATGCTCCAGACATGGTACTTTCGTGCAAGTTCCAAGATGCGCGGCAGATCGGCGATGTCGCCGTCCATGCTGAACACCGCATCGGAGACGATGACGCCCGGACACTGAGCATGGGCGGCGAGCTTCTCCTCCAAATCCTTCATGTCGCTGTGGCGATAGACAACGGTCTTGGCGCGGCTCAAGCGACAGCCGTCGATGATGCTCGCATGGTTGAGTTCGTCGCTGAAAAAGACTGTGCCTTTCTGACCAAGCGCGGAAAGGATGCCGACATTCGCCATGTAGCCCGTATCGAAGAGGAGCGCCGCCTCCGTCCCCTTGAACGCCGCCAGCTCCTCTTCCAGCTTCGTGTGCAGAGGAAGCGTGCCCGTCGTCAGCCGCGAGCCGCCGGAACCGCAGCCGTAGCGCTCGACGGCCTCCTGCGCCGCCCGCTTGAGGCGCGGATGATCGACGAGCCCAAGGTAGTTGTTCGATGCCAGGAGCAGCTTTTCCGCACCGCCGACCGTGACGTGCGCGGCCTGCGCCGAGTCGATCTCGTGCATCTCGCGGCATAGATTCCGCTCCTTTTTCGCCGCCAGCTGCGCGGCGAGCCTTTCTGCCATATCCTCACGATGCGCGCCTCCCGCCGGGCTGTCCGGCACGCCTTGCACGAGCACGCATTGCTTTTCCAGATAGCGAATCGTCTCGGCGACGCCGCCGCGCGGGCCGCGATAGAGGAAGATGCGCCCGCCGTCGGGCGATCCCGCCTCCTTGAGCTTCGTGATGCGGCGATAGCCGAGCGACGGCGCCGCCACATAGCCCGTCACATAGTCGGGATCGTCGGACACGCAGATCTCCGCGACGATGTGCGGCGCATGGACGACCTTCGTCGCGAGGACGACGGCTTCGGCGAAGTGGTTCTTGCAATCGGACGCCCCTTTTGCAGTACGTTCGGCGTCCATGTACGTCGCACGCAGGCCGCGTTCGGCGTCCGGCTCCAAGCGTTCGAGCGTGTCCGCATCGAGCAGCATTGCGCCGCGCATCCCATACGTCTCGGAAAACTTCGCGAGGATGGCTTCGCCGTTTTTCAAACCAAGTTTTCCCAAAGCGTCGATAATCACGCGCCGCCCCTCGGCAGGCGTCTCAACCTCGACCGTCGAGACGGGAAGCGCGGGCAGATGCTCCACCGCCTCGGGCGCGATCGACTCCACCTTGAAGTTCACGAAATCTGCCCTGCCCTTGGCGTGGTGCAGGGCGCGCGAAAGAAGCGCCGCCAAATGTTCCGGCAGTTCCTCCTCCTGCAAGATTTTCTCCGCGCCCGACACGTGCTCGCGCTTTCCCGCGCTCTTTTCCGCCCGCATCTTCAGACTGTAAAGCGCCATGCAGAAACACTCCTTTTACTCCTTTTATCAGTGCTTCCTATAGGATAGACCTTGTTTATTTTATTGTCAACTTTATTTATTTTACAGTTGACAATACTGCGCAAAACGTGTACGCTGAAACAATAAAAAGGAATCACAGGTGCGATAAAGCCGTTCGACTCACCCGTGATTCCGTAAAAAAAGGAGCGTTTCCCATGAAAAAACTTGCCGTTTCCACCTCCGACGTGACCGAAATCGCCCTGCTCGCCGCCCTGATCACCGTCACGGGAGCCATCAAGCTGCCGAGCCTGGCCCCAGGGCTGGAATTTCAGCTCTCCGCCCCGCTGGCCGTCGCGATCTGCGCCGTCTTCGGCTTCAAGCGCTACATTCTGGCGGGCGTCCTGTCGAGTCTCGTCGGCCTCCTGCTCGGCACGCAGAACCTCTTCAATGTCGCCATCGCCATGCAGTTCCGTCTCGTCGTCGGGCTCGTCTTCGTACTTTTCGACCGCCATTATTGGACGGTGGCGCTCGCAGGGCCGCTCGGCACCTTCACAGCCCGCATCACGCTGAGTTTCGTCGTCGGCAAGGGCGCATGGGCGCTCGTCGCGGCGGCTCTTCCCGGCATGGTCTTCACGCTCTTGGCTGCGCCGCTTCTCGTAAAAATCCTCGACCGCATCGCGCGGCTCCGCCGCACAGCGGACGCGCGGGTCTGAGCCGCAGCCGCCCTAGCAGATGCGCGGCACGAGATTGCCGAGCGGCATGTCGACGATGCGCAGGCCGCCGAGCGCCGTCCTGAGTGCGACGATGCCCGGCTCCTCCGCCGTCGTGCGGCCGATGCAGCAGGCGTTCCTGCCGTAAGGATGCTCGCGCATGGCGGCGAGAAGCGCCTCGGTTTCCTCGGGCGCGCAGAAGGCGATCGCCTTGCCCTCGTTCGCCAATTCCAGCGGATCGAAGCCAAGAAATGCGGCGATGCCCTCGACCTCTTCGCGCACGGGAAGCGACTCCTCGTCCAGGATGACGCCGACCTGTGCCGCACATGCGATCTCGTTCAAGACCGCCGCCGCGCCGCCTCTCGTCGGATCTCTCATGCAGGCGATCGAGGGCGCGGCGCGTCGCATGAGGGCGGCGAGGTCGCCTAAGGGCGCACAGTCGCTATGAAGCGTTGCGGGGATCTCGATGCCGTGACGCTCCGCCATGACGGTCGCTGCATGATCGCCGAGCGTTCCCGAGAGAATGACGTCCATATCCGCCCTGACATTCTGCGGCTCCATCGCGCGTTCGATCTCGCCGAGTCCCGCCGTGTTGATGTAGATGCCGTCCGCCGCACCCTTGCCGACGACCTTCGTGTCGCCCGTGACGATGGCGACCTTCGCTTCTGCCGCAGCCTCCTTCATCGAGTGCAAAATACGCCTGAGCTCCTCGATGGAAAGACCCTCTTCCAAAATCAAGGCGCACGAGATGTAGCGCGGCACGGCGCCCGTCATCGCGAGGTCGTTGACCGTGCCGCAGACGGCGAGCTTGCCGATGTCGCCGCCGGGGAAGAAGCGCGGCGCGACGACGAAGGAATCCGTCGTGAAGGCGGTCTTGCCGCCGAGGTAGAGCGCCGCGCCATCGTGCATTTTCTGCAGGAACTCATTGCCGAAGGCAGGCAGGATGACGCTCTCCATCAGCGCCTGGCTCAGGCTGCCGCCCGCGCCGTGCGCGAGCGTGATCTTCTCATTTTCCAAAGTGAAACCTCCCTCGGCCGTACTTGTACCAGGCGGCGCACACGCCCTCGACCGACACCATGCACGGCCCTACGGCGTGCGTCGGCACGCACGCCTTCGCGAAGAGCGTGCAGTCCGTCGGGCGCACCGCGCCGCGCAGAACCTCGCCGCAGCGGCACGCCGTCTTCTTCTCCACGCGCTCGACTTCGACGGGCAGTCGTCGCTCGGCATCGAACGCGGCGAACTCCTCGCGCATGCGAAGCCCCGAGCGCTCGATGACGCCGAGACCGCGCCACTCGTCCGCCGCCTCCTCGTAGACGCGCGCGAGGATGGCGAGCGCGGCGGGATTTCCCTCTTCGCGCACGACGGAGCCGTACTCGTTCTCGATGCGGGCTTCATTCGCCGCCGTCTGCCGCACGAGCCGCCAGACGGCGCGCAGGATCGCGAGCGGCGTGAAGCCCGCGACGACGCCGGGCTTATGCGCCTCATCAGCGAGAAAGGCGTAGGGGCGCGTGCCTGTGACGACGCATGCGTGCCCGGGCAGCAGGAAGCCGTCGACATGCACATCGGGGTCAGCCAAGAGGAGCTTCACGGCAGGCGGCACGAGTTTCTGCGCCGACAAGACGCAGAAGTTCTTCAGTCCCTCCTCCTTTGCCGAGAGCACCGCCGCCGCCTCGGTCGGCGCTGTCGTCTCAAAGCCGACGCCGAGGAAGACGACCGTCTTTTCGGGATTCTCCCGCGAGGCGGCGAGCGCGTCGAGCGGCGAGTAGACGACGCGTAAACATGCGCCCGCGGCACGCGCATCTGCGAGGCTTTCGCGGCTGCCCGGCACCTTGAGCATGTCGCCGAACGTCGCGACGATGACGTCCTCCATCTTCGCGCAGGCGATCGCCTTGTCCATGTAGGCATCGCTCGTCACGCACACGGGACAGCCGGGGCCGGAGACAAGCTCGATATTCTCGGGCAGAATCTGCCGAAGTCCCGCGCGGAAGATGGCGACCGTGTGCGTGCCGCAGACCTCCATATAGCGAAGATGCCTGCCCGCGGCAAGGCGCTCGATGTCAGCAAGGAGCGCCCTTGCCGCTTCCTTTTCTTCTTGCGGCGTGAGTTTCTTCAAAGCATTTCCTCGCTTCCTACATCACCGTGCGCGGCGCACCCTTCATCTCGGCGAGCAGCGCGTACGTTTCTTCGGCGTCTTTTTCCTCAACGATCTGCATGGCAAAGCCCGCATGTACGAGCACGTAGTCGCCGAGCTTCGCCTCAGGCAGCAGCATGAGGCTCGCCTCGCGCTCCACGCCGTTGACGGAGACGCGCGCGACGCTGCCCGCAATATCGAGCACCTTCGCCGGTACAGCAAGACACATCAGCCTTCGCCTCCCTTCGTCAGAAGCTCATGCGGCAAAGTCTGCCGCGCCGTGCGCATCGCCTCGCCCGCCTGCTTCATCGGCACATCGAGCGGCGCCTCGGCCTCGTCCTCTGCGACGAAGCCGCACGAAGCGCCCGCCTTCTCATGCTTCGCCTCGGCGACGCGCGTGAAGGCGACCTCGCGAGAGGCGTCCTTCGTCCGCACCTCGACGCCCCAGCGCGAGAGCACGTCGATGGCTCGGCGCTCGATCTCGGGCAGAAGCGCTTCCATCTGCGGGCTGAGCGCGACGCCCGCGCCGACGGCGTAGGGCTGTGCGCCGAGCACGACGACGTCGGGAATCGCGCGCCCCGTCACGGAAAGCGTCGCGAGCACGTCCTGGATGCCGACCTCGTGCACCGACAGCTTGTCCTGGAAGTGCGCCGAGATTCCCTCATTCTCAAAGTGAAAGAGCGTGCCCGCCTCCTTGCCGCCGTTGACGGAATCGAGCACAAGAAGGTGCTCCGTGCCCGTGATGACGCCCAGAAGCTCCGCACCGAGCGTGCCGCCGTCGATGATCTGCACGGCAGGCGGGAAGTCGTACTTCTCGCGCAGGAGTTCGGCGGCGCGCACGCCGAAGCCTTCGTCCTGCAGGATGACGTTGCCGATGCCGAGAACCGTCACGGCGGGCGTCGCCTCCAGCTCTTTTCTCGCACGCTCGATCTCTTCGGGCGATACGCCCAAGAACGCTTCACTCATCGAGCCGCCTCCTTCTTCTCACGCACATTCTTCCGAAGCCACGAGAGCCATGCGGGGAGTCCCTCGCCCGTGCGGCACGCGATCGCCATGACCTCGATGCCCGGATGAAGCGTCCGGATGTCGTCCGTCGCACTCTCCAGATCGAAGTCCGTGTAAGGCAGGAGGTCGACTTTGTTGAGGAGCGCCGCGTCGGCCTCCTTGAACATCAGCGGGTACTTCAAGGGCTTGTCGTCCCCCTCCGTGATCGACAGCACGACCGCCTTCTTGTCCTGCCCCAGCTCGAATTCCGCCGGGCAGACGAGGTTGCCGACATTCTCGATGATGAGCATGTCGAGCGAGTCGAGGTCGATGGACGAGAGCGCACTCTTGACCATCGGCGCGTCGAGATGACAGCCGCCGCTCGTGTTGATCTGCACGACGGGCACGCCGAGGCGGTCGATGCGCTCGGCGTCCTTCGATGTGAAGAGATCGCCCTCGATGACGGCGAGACACATCTCATCCTTCAGAGCTTCCAACGTGCGCTCCAGGAGCGTCGTCTTGCCCGCGCCCGGCGATCCCATGAGATTGAGCACGAATACGCCGCGCGCGCGAAAGTCTGCGGCATTCTCAGCCGCCACTTCGTCATTCATCGCCAGAACGTTCTTCATGACCTTGACTTCCATTTTCTTAGTCCACCTCCAAAGATTCCACCTTGAGTTCGCGTCCCGAGATGATTTCAAGTGCACCGTTCCTGCACGAAGGGCACAAGAAGCTGTATCGCTCGACATGCTGCTCCTTGCCGCAAGCCGCACAGCGTCCGACGAGCGGCACGCGCTCGATGTCGAGCACCGCGCCGTCTGCCGCCGTGCCTTTTGTCAGAGCCTCGAAGCAAAAGAGCAGCGACTCGCATTCCACGCCCGCCATTTCACCGACGAGCAGCTTCACGCGCGCGACGCGCTTCGCCTCGTTTTCCTCCATCGCCTTGAGCGCGATGTCCAAAATGCCCTCGGCGATCGCCATTTCATGCACCGAACTTCCTCCTATGCGAAAAGCGCCCCCTCCGGCGGCTTGCCGAAAGGGGGCGCCATCTTTCCCTGTTGAAACGATGCGGCAAAAGCGCACCGCCCGACTCAGAGCGCAGCCGAAAGGCCTCGCTCCTCGAAAATGCCAAGAATCTCCGTGAGTTTCGTCTTCGCCGGATCGTAGTCGACCGTCGTCTCGCCGTCGTGCGCGTGGATATGGACGTAGAGCACGCCCGCGAGACCCAAAAGCGCCTTTTCCGCGCCCTTCGCCGACTCCTCCGTATAGCCTTTGACATTGAACTGCAGGCGCGTATTGCCATTCGCCGCGCCGCAGCCGCATTCTTTACACATAGACCTCTTCCTTCCTCAGCTCGCCCTGCCCTTGTGCTCTTCCTCGGGGTGGCTGAGCTGGTAAGCGTCGAGCGGCTCGTGCGTCAGGATCTTCCTGCCGGAGAACATGCTCGACACTTCGCTCTCGCCCTCCATGAACTCCGCGCGGATGACCATGTAGAGATGGCCGATGGCGAAGAGGATGATGAACCAGGCGACGTAGTGGTGCACGAGGTGCACCATGAACTCGTTGCCCAAGAACGTGATGACCCAGCCGAAGAGCATGAAGGACACGCTTTCCGGCTCGTTCGCGCCGTACATCGCAAAGCCCGTCAAGACCTCGATGGCGACGAGCACATAGAGCAGCGTGTACGACATGCGCGCGATCGGGTTCCTCAAGTACGACTTGTGCTCGTAGCGCACAAAGATGTAATGCAGGATGACGTCGCCGATCGCCCGCCAGAAAAGCCCCTCCCAGAAGCGCGGGAAGAGACGGTCGCCGCGGTTCACATAGAAGCCGTAAATCCTCAGGAGGAAGGCTGCCATGAAGGTGAACGCCGCGATGAAATGGATGTTTCGGATGTTGTCCGTCGTCATGCCGCTGAACGTCGGCTCGACGGAGTAAATGAGCCAAGGCTCGGTGATCATCAATCCCGTCGCAAAGAGGACCGAGATGCAGACGACCATGATCCAGTGAAAGATCCTGAGCCAAGGACTGAAAACGTAGTAAATCCTGCGTTTGACTTCTCTCATATCACATGTCCCTGCTGCCGCGAAACGCGCGATGAACGCCCCGCTCGCGGCAGTTTCTCCTTTCCACGATGCGTGATCGTTCTATTCTTCCACCTGCAGTCCTGCATAGGGATCGGTCGTCATGATCTTGAGCGTGTCGCCGTTCGCGTTGTAGACGTGCGTGGAGCAGGCCATGCACGGATCGAACGAGCGGATGACGCGCACGATCTCCAAGGGCTTGTCGGGCACGGCGACGCGCGTGTCCATCATCGCCATCTCGTAGGCGCCGTGACCTGCCGCATCGTCGCGCGGGCAAGCGTTCCACGTCGTCGGCACGACGCACTGATAGTTCGCGATCTTGCCGTTCTTGATGACGACCCAGTGCGAGAGCGCGCCGCGCGGCGCGTCGTAGAGGCCGACGCCCTTCGCTTCCTTCGGCCACGTCACAGGATCCCACTTGTCGGATGTTGCGACGGCGAGGTCGCCGCCCTTGATGTTCGCGATGAGCTTGTCGAAGTAGTACTTCTCGATCTCGGCGTTGAGCTGCGCGTCGAGCGCACGAGCCGCCGTGCGGCCGACCATCGTCGGCAGCCAGACCTCGGGCGCGAGGCCGATCGCCTTCGACACCGCGTCCATCTGGTTGAGCATGAGCTGCTCCGCCCACGTCGGATCAGGCAGGAGGCCCTTCTTCGCCTTGACGTAGATGATGATGTAGCGCGCCAGAGGACCGACCTCGGCGAGCTTGCCGCGCCATTTTGGCGTCTTGAGCCACGAGTACTTGCCCTTCTCGTTGAGCTCCTGCCAGTTCGTCTGCGTGCCGACCTTCGGTGCCGTGTACTTCGGCTTCGTCTGTCCTGCCCACGGATGGAGATCGCTCTCCGCGCCCTCATACTCGTACCACGAGTGCTCGACGCCCTCGGTGAAGGCGACGGGATCGGACAGATCCTCCGCCTTGACCTCCGTGAAGGTCGCCGCCGCAAGACCCGCGCCGAAGTTCTCGACGACACCGTTCGAGCGGATCAATAGCTGGCGCATGAAGTCGCCGTTTCGCGTGCCCGTGTAGCTCTGATCGGGGAACTGGCCGAACGCCATGACACAATGCTTGGCGAGGCCGCCGCCATCCACCTTGCCCGCCTTGACGTAGAGCGAGCCGATGGCGAGGACATCGGGCAGATAATATTCGTTGACGAGCGTGCGCGTGAGGTTCACGGCGCGGTCGACGATGGCGAGGCGAGCCGTGTTGATCGGTGCATTGCCGTCGTCGAGGGAGATTGCGCACGGCATGCCGCCGACGACATAGTGCGCGTGCGGGTTCTTGCCGCCGAACACGACGTGCGGCGTCATGATCTCACGGTGCTTGTCGAGCATCTCAAGATAGTGGACGACCGCGATGAGATGCACCTCGGGCGGCAGGATCTTGTAGTCGGGGTGATCCCACCAGTTCGCCGCAAAGATGCCGAGCTGCCCGCTCTTGACGATCTGCTCGATCTTCTGCTTGAATGCCGCGAAGTATTCAGGCGTCGCATTCGGGAAGTCCTTCGGATACGCTTCCGTATTGAGCCCCGCAGGGCCTGCGAGCGGCAGGCGCAGCTTTAGGATCTCACGCTGCAGGTTCGCCGCCGCGACCGGATCTGCCGCCAGAGCCTCGACGGGGCTGACCCAGTCGAGCGCGTGCAGATGATAGAAATGCACGAGATGATCCTGCACCGTCAGGCAGCCCGCCATGATATTGCGGATATAGTTTGCGTTCGTCGGGATGCGGATGCCGAGCGCATCCTCAACGGCGCGCACGGAACACAGCGCGTGTGCCGTCGTGCAGACGCCGCATATACGCTGGATGTACGCCCACGCGTCGCGCGGATCGCGCCCGTTCATGACAAGTTCGAGGCCGCGCCACGCCGTGCCGCTCGAAAGAGCATCCGTGACCTTGCCCGTCGCCTCGTCCACCTGCACCTCGACGCGCAGATGCCCTTCGATTCTCGTTACCGGATCGACCGTTACATGTTTCATTTATGCACCTGCTCTCTCTTCGCCTTCTCCTCTTCCTTCTCGATCGCCGCATCCGCCTTTGCGCGCTGCGCGAGGCTCAAAGCGCCGTGTACGGCGACGCCCGCCGCCGTGCCGACCGCGAGTCCGACGCCGATCTTGTCGATGCTGCCCAGAGGCCCGTACTTCGGCAGACGGTCGGAGAACGGCGCATCGTCCCAGAAGTTCGCGTTCGTGCAGCCAATGCACGGCGCGCCCGACTGAATCGGGTAGCTCATGCCTTGGAACCAGCGCATATTGCCGCACGAAGCGTACGTCTCAGGACCTCTGCAGCCGAGCTTGTAGAGACACCAGCCCGCCTTCGAACCCGCGTCGTCGAAGCGCTCAGCGAACATGCCCGCATCGAAGAAGGGACGGCGGTAGCATGTATCGTGAATGCGGTTGCCGTAGAACTGCTTGGGACGGCTCTCCATATCGAGGTCGGGAACCGAGCCGAAGAGAGCGACGTGCATGACGACGCCCGTCATGACCTCAGGGATCGGAGGACAGCCCGGGACATTGATGACCGGCTTGTTGCCCACATAGTGGCTGACGCCCGCCGAGCCTGTCGGATTCGGCGCAGCCGCCTGGATGCCGCCCGACGTCGCACACGTGCCGTAGGCGATGATCGCCGCTGCATCCTTGGCCACGCGCTGGAACGTATTGATGAACGGATGACCGCCCGACATGCAGTAGACGCCGTTGTCCTTCGTCGCAATCGCACCTTCGACGGCGAGGATGTACTGTCCCTTGTACTTTTCAATCGTCTGCTCAAGATGCGCCTCGAACGGCTCGCCCGAAGCCGCGCTCAGGACGTGGCTGTATTCGAGCGCAATCATGTTCAACACCAGGTCGGACGCCATTGGCGCCGCCGAGCGAATGAACGACTCGTCGCAGCCCGTGCACTCATGACCGTGCATCCAGATCACGACCGGCAGAGGCTTCGACTCTGCCGCCTCGACGACCTTCGAGACCATGCTCGTATCAAGCCCCATCAGAGATGTCAGCGCGACGCACCCTTTCAGGAAGTCGCGGCGGCTCAGGCCGTTGCGGAGATAACGCTCCCACATGCTTTCCCGCTTGTCCACATTACTGCCTCCTCTTTCGCCCCACCACGGGGGTATGCAGGAATACTTCTTCAAAGAGAGCGCCAGGCACTCTCCAAGGATTGCTGATTGAGTCAACCTTCCTTAATTAAAACATAATTATCCTTAGTTTTCAAGTTCTCCTTTTTCCTCAAAATTCCTGCTTGCATTCTGCATTTTTTCACACTTTTTCTCATATTAAGAAGTCAAGCCCAAGTGGCGCAGACGGATCGGGAAACTTTCATTATTTTTCCAGCCCCACGCAAAACGCCCCCGCACAAGGCAAAATGAAATCCTATGCGGGAGCGTTTGCGTCAGCTCATACGGCAACCCGTTTCACAACGCAGCGGCGCGGTGCAGCTTGAGCCTGCCGTCAAGGAAGATGTAGTCGCTGTCGTCACCTTGGATGCGCCAGTCGAGCTGCATCATGCGCTCGCCTTCCTCTTCCAAGATCCAGAAGGCCGTCGTTCCCATGGTCGAGCGATCAACGAGATCTTCGTACTTCGTGATCTCACAGCCGTTGATCTTCTGCCCCTCAACCTCCAAGATGAGTGTCCCCTTGGGGCTGAGCCATTCCCCGGCGAGGAGCTTCAGTCGCGTCTCCATGCCAGACGGCGCAGACACCGCTTCCGGCGGCGCAACCGCCGCTGCTTCCGCCCCCGCCAGGCTTGCGGTCAGAAGCAGTAGGACGCAAACGACGAACAAGAATTTTTTCCACATGACACATCCCTCCTAATACAGTTTTCCCTCAAGACTTTTCTACTATAATCTCAATTCTCTAAAAGAATGCGTTTCCCTGCTCGAAAAGAAATTTTCTAAGGAAATCCTTTCTTATGTTAGATACGCGCGCCTACTTGCGCCACACGATGACGAGCGGCCGGCCGAACTCTTTCTTGAACTGCTTGCAGAAACTCTGCATCTCGAAATCCGTAGCGCGGGTGTCGGCATCGGGCGCGGCGATGACGGAGAGCGCGACGCCCTCGGACGTTGCCGCCGCCTCGAACCCTGTGACAAGACCCTCGTAGGTCACATCGGCGGCCTCGGCGAGCGCGAGCAACGTCGCGAGCTTGCGGATCTCCTTCCATTCGGGCTGCGTGACCATCATGGCGTAACGATACGAGCGCATGATCTTGTTGCTGATGCCGTGATGGAAACCCGCGATGAAGGACGCCTTGAGCTGTTCTTTCTGCGTCATGCCGTAGAGCGGCGCGTTGTTGATGATGAAGGCGGAGTTTCGCGCGTGCTCGTAATAATTGACGATCTTGCCCGCATCGTGCAGCCACGCGGCAACGGACAGGAGGTCGCGCGAACGCTTCGGAGCACCGTGCAGGCGCCTCAGCTGGTCGAAGAGGCTCAGGGCGAGATCGTGGACGCGCCCTAGATGCTCCATGCGCCGCTCCACGCGCTTCAGATAGTTCTCTACGCTCGCCTTGAGCACGTCCTTGACGACGGGCGAGCCTGCACCGTATTTCTTGCCGTAATACTCGTAGAAGACGCCGTCTCGGAGGCCGCAGCCCGAAACAATGAGGTCTTTGCCGCCGCTGAACTCCATGAGGCAACGCGCGATCGTTGCACCTGCAACTATAATATCGGCACGCTCCGTCGAAAGCCCGCCGAACTTTCTGCGGTTCGTGCAGCTCGACTTGATGATGGCCTGGTAGCACGGCTCGAAGCGTTCGCGCGGAATGATGTAGTTGTGGATGCGCGCGAGCTGGTAGCTCGTCTTGTACTGATCCATCTTCGCGAGGTTTCGGACGGTGCCGCCGATGCCGATGACGGGCAGGCGTCTGTCCTTCGCCCAGGGAATCATCTCGCGGAACTTCTTTTCCACATGTTTCACGCACTTGTCGAGGACGCCCTGCGTCACGATGTCCTGCATGCCAAACTTGTCCGTCATCGTCACCGCGCCCAGGGGTACGGAAACCGACTCCTTGATCTTGCGGTTCGAAACGAGCGACACCTCGATCGATGCGCCGCCGAGGTCAAACTGGATGAAATCCTTCGCATCTATCGTGTTCACGACGCCGAGGTAGCCGAGGTATGCCTCGCGCTCGCCCGAGATGATCTCGATCTCGATGCCCGTCTCCTCGCGGATGCGCTCGATGAACTGCTGCCCGTCGGATGCGCTCCTCGCCGCCGCTGTCGCGACTGCGATGCAGCGCGTGACCTGCATGACCTCCATCATGTGCTTATAGACGTGCAGGCACTCAAGCGCACGCTTCACGCCGTCGGGATTGAGTTTCCCCGTCTCCGACATGCCCTTGCCGAGCCGAATCGCCTCCTTTTGCTGATATTGCAGGAAATACGAATGGTTGTCGTTGATCTGCATGACGATGAACCGAATGCTGTTCGACCCCATGTCGATGATCGCCAGATTTTCCATCGATGCTCCCCCTCGCTTTGATGCTATCTTAACCTAAGTATAGTATAGCAATTCTGCCGCGATGCTTCAAGATTTGCATGCGCCCTACGGGCTTGTCGAGGCTAAGAATTCATAGCCACAGCGGTGCTGGACAATGACTTCTAACCCTCGCCTGCGCCCTACGGGCTTGTCGAGGCTAAGAATTCATAGTACAATAACATAGTATGGATAGATAGGAAACGGGGGTGTCCCCGTTATCGACGGATCAGGAGGGAAATGTATGGCATTGATGGATACATTGAAGAAGACCGATGAGAAGATCGCTTCGGCGCTTGAGGCGGAGCTTTCGCGCCAGCGTCACAAGCTTGAGCTGATCGCTTCGGAGAACATCGTGAGCCGCGCCGTCATGGAGGCGCAGGGAAGCGTGCTCACGAACAAGTATGCCGAGGGCTACCCGGGCAAGCGCTACTATGGCGGCTGCGAGTGCGTCGACATCGTCGAGACGCTTGCCATCGAGCGTGCGAAAGAGCTGTTCGGCGCAGGCTATGTCAACGTGCAGCCGCACTCGGGCGCACAGGCGAACATGGCGGTGTTCTTCTCGCTGCTTTCGCCCGGCGACACCTACATGGGCATGAATCTCACAGACGGTGGACACCTCACGCACGGTAGCGCCGTCAACATGTCGGGCAAGTACTTCCACGTCGTCCCCTATGGCGTGGACAAAGAGACGGAGTGCATCGACTACGATGCGCTGGAAAAGCAGGCGAAGGAAGTCAAGCCGAAGCTCATCGTTGCCGGCGCTTCCGCCTATGCGCGCATCATCGACTTCGAGCGGCTCTCCGCCATCGCCAAGGCGGTCGGCGCCTACCTCATGGTCGACATGGCGCACATCGCTGGACTCGTCGCGGGCGGCATGCATCCGAGCCCGTTGCCGTGGGCGGACGTCGTGACGACGACGACGCACAAGACGCTCCGCGGCCCCAGGGGCGGCATGATCCTCACGAAGGACGCGGAATTCGGCGCACAGTTCAACAAGGCGATCTTCCCCGGCATCCAGGGCGGCCCCTTGATGCACGTCATCGCGGCGAAAGCTGTCGCCTTGGAAGAAGCGCTGCAGCCCGCCTTCAAGGAATACGCCGCACAAGTCGTGAAGAACGCCAAGACGCTTGCCGCCGCCTTGCAGGAAAAGGGCTTCCGCATCGTTTCGGGCGGCACGGACAACCATCTGATGCTCGTCGACCTCAGGAGCAAGGGCGTCACGGGCAAGGAGGCGCAGAACCTCCTCGACGGTGTCGGCATCACGGCGAACCGCAACACGATCCCCTTCGAGCCTTTATCCCCCTTCGTCACGAGCGGCATCCGCCTCGGCTCACCCGCGCTCACGACGCGTGGCTTCAAAGAGACCGACATGGAAGAGGTCGCTGCCATCATCGCGCTCGTGCTCGATCATGCGACGGACACGGCTGCGCAGGAGGAAGCAAGAAAACGCGTTGACGCCCTTTGCGAAAAATATCCCCTTTACGAGTGAGGAGGCATCCCATGACTCAGGAAAACCAGGCGGATCTCGCTGTACACATCGTCGACCATCCGCTCGTCCAGCACAAACTCACGCTCATGCGCCAAAAGGAAACGGGTACGAAGGACTTCCGCGAACTTCTCGAAGAGATCGCCATGCTCATGGCTTACGAGATCACGCGCGACCTGCCGCTTGAGGATGTAGAGATCGAGACGCCCGTCGCAGCCTGCCATGCGAAGAAGCTCGTGGGCAAGAAACTCGGCATCGTTCCCATTCTTCGTGCGGGACTCGGCATGGCGGAAGGCGTGCTGCGCCTCGTCCCCGCCGCCCGCGTCGGACACATCGGACTCTACCGTGATCCCGAGACGCTGCAGCCCGTCGAATACTTCTGCAAACTGCCGGGCGACATCAGTGAGCGCCTGTTCATCGTCGTCGACCCCATGCTCGCCACGGGCGGCAGTTCCGCCGCAGCGCTCGACCTCTTGAAGAAGAAGGGCGCGAAGAACATCGTGCTCCTCTGTCTCGTCGCTGCACCGGAAGGTGTACGCGCCGTCAATACGGCACACCCGGACATCCCCATCTACACCGCTGCCGTCGACGACCATCTCAACGAACACGGCTACATCGTCCCCGGCCTCGGTGATGCCGGTGACCGCATCTTCGGCACGCTGTAAGCCCGCACGAGCATCCACTTTGCAAGTATCGTGCAGCATCGTGCGCAGTGTGCCAAGAAACGTGCACCGCGCCCCTTTACAAGCAACAAAAGATATGGTAAACTAGCGAAGTACCTTTGAGGAGAGGTGTCCGAGTGGTCGAAGGTGCTTGACTCGAAATCAAGTGTGCAGCAATGTACCGTGGGTTCGAATCCCACCCTCTCCGCCAGATATTTCAAGGCTTCGTGGACTTTTCCACGAAGCCTTTTCTGTAGGGAGAAGGGATTTTCATGGCGATTGCAGGACCTCAGGCGCCGCAGGCGCCAACACCGCCTGCTGTTCCGGGACTTGACGCTGCATCGGAGGCAGTCGGCGGACTGCCAGACTTCGGCGCTTCCGGACAGTCGGCGATCGAGGGCGCACAGCAAAGGGCTGCCGACGCTGCACAAGCCGGCCAGGATGCGGCGGCAAACGCACGCGCGGCGGGCGAACGGCTCATGGGAACGCCCGAGCGAAAGACACAGGAAAAGACGGCGGGAGAAGAACCGGGCAAGGAGGGAAAGCTCGCGCAGAAACCGGCTGCCGCCGCGCCCGAAGCGGGCGGCACAAAGAGTCAGACGACCTCCTCCGAGGTGACAAATTTGCCGCCGGCGGCACAGGCGGTGCAGGAGAAACCGGGCACGGAGACGCGTGTGCCGAAGCCGTCCGCCGACGAGCCGCCGCAGGGCTTCGGCATGATGCACCTCGCCGTCGTCGCCGCCCTTTGCGCTTGTCTCGCAGCCATCTTCGCCTACAAGTTCCTGCACAGGAAAAAGGGCGAGCCGACGCCCGCCATGCGCGCCGCACGTGAGGCGGAGCTTCTGGCCGATCTTGAAACGATGCGCGCCGCACGCGAAAGGCGCGAATCCGACCGCGCTGCGAAGGTCGCCGCCGCCGGGCTTTCCGCCATCGCGGGCGCGGCGGTGCGCACCGCGCCAGAGGCGGCAGGTGCGGCAGAGGC